>JAQGHS010000308.1 GCA_028291605.1 Planctomycetaceae bacterium
TCTCCGTGCTCTCCGTGTCTCCGTGGTGCAATGAAACAGATCATTCACCACGGAGACACGGAGAAGAGTTATGAAACAAGTGACATTGAGATCGAACTGTCCGTCTGAGACGTATTCCCAGGAATCGGTATTCGAGTCAGATTTGTTACTTAGGTGAACAGGAATCGATAATGGCCGAAGAACTCGAGATCGAAATCAGCCCGACGGGGCAGGTCACCGTCCGCACGATTGGCATCAAGGGAGCAAAATGCCTGGATGCCGCCGAATTCATTGCGCGCCTCGTGGGGCACGAGAAATCGCGGGAACTCACCAGCGAGTATTACGAAGCCGAACAGCAGGTTCAACAGCATCTCAATATTCGGAACCGGCATACGCCGTGAAGACCTGACATCAATCTGCCGTCGGAACCAAGATCACAATGGTAGAGGAACATGAGCCGCCGCCTCTAGGAATCGGTAACTTTGCAATGGATATCCGCGGAACGCGTTGAATAAACGAAGAACACTGCTCCCCTCGCCCTGGTACTCCGGGGAGAGGGGTTGGGGGGTGAGGGGCATTCCGAGCGTCGTTCGACTGGATGTTCAAGGGGATCGTTTTTGGGAAAATACTAGACTCAAAGTCGCTGGTAGTTCGTGCCCCTCACCCCCGGCCCCTCTCCCCGGAGTACCAGGGCGAGGGGAGCAGTTATTCGTCCTATATCCGCTGTTTTCCTCGATCCCGTTACTTGTGCAGATACCAATGTCCTTGGCGGAACGGGCTTGCTAAGACGAGTTTGCTTTTTCGTGCGGCCACGCCATGCCCCAATGCAGCAGTTGCCAGTTTCAGAATATGCCGGGAACGACCCATTGCGGCCGGTGTGGTGCCTCGTTGCTGCTCGCCACGGCACGCATCAACGTACATCCTCCACGCGCCACCAAGTGGGCCAAAACATGGCGCAAGACAATGATCTGGCGCGCCTGGTACGCAATCAATCAACCGATCGTGGACTTCGCCCGGCAACTGGACGTCGATCCCGATAACCGCTGGCACAGCATTTTCGCGGCGTTACGGCTGATCATCCCGGGCTGGCCGCAATTCGTCGCCTCCAAGTTCAAACTGGGCGGATTCTTGCTGGGGGGCTACCTGGCCTGTGGACTGTTGGCCGTGATCTTCTATGGCACCACGATCGGCTCATTGTTGATCGCGACCGCCATCACGATTCATTCCATCGCCGTCTATGACGTCGCCCGGTCCAGCACGAAGGATTATCCCGTCCGCAATTCGCGCATTCTCCTGGGATGCGGACTCCTGGGCACGTTTCTGTACTTGCCGTTATTCAATCTGGTGCCCTATTACGCCGCGCCATTTTCGATCCAGATCGATCGAGATCCCCTGTTGGTGGGAGACGTCCTGTTGGTCAACCGCGGGGCCTATGTCTGGGCGCCCCCTCAGGTTGGTGATATCGTAGTCTATGTCATCGCCCCGGCCCAAGTAGGGGGTGTTGCGCAGGGAAGAAATGCCGTCATCAATATTACACTGCAACGGATTGATCGAGTCCTCGCGGGGCCGGGGCAATCGGTCATGTGGGATGGCAAAACGCTGACGATTGACGGGCAGCCCGCAACTCATCGGCCGCTCAATCTGGCTTTTTCGGCCCTGCCATTGACTCTCATCGTTCCCCCACAACATTATTTCATTCTCCCCAGTGGCGAGCGACTCCCGGAGTTGCTGCCCAACGGCGAAAGTCTCGCGAGTACATTGAGCATCATTCCCATCGACAATATCCAGGGGCGCGTCTTTTGGCGAAACAGCCCCTGGTCGCGAATGGGGTCGATGCGATGACGAAAACTGGAGTTCCGATGGCGCGGTTTAGTAAGCTCGAACTGGGAGGCGATTCTCCCGACAATTCGAAGCCCGACCCTACGTCCAGAAGCGAACAGAAAGGGAGTCTCGAACAGGCGATCGAGCAGCGGCGGTGCGGACATTACGAGAACGCATTACGGCTCTATTCACGAGCACTTGAGGAAGACAAATCACTCGTCACCGGCTGGCTGGGACAGGTGCAGATGCTGATCATGCTCGATGAATCGGTCGAGGCGGAACTGTGGAGTCGCAAGGCACTGGAGCTGTTTCCCGCTAACGGCGATCTCTTGGCCGGCCGGGCGCAGGCCTATCGACGGATTGGCGACAAGGGGCAAGCCTTGTTACTTTCGGACGGCGCCATGAAGGCGGCGGGGCAGTCTGCGTATCGCTGGATGGTGCGCGGGGAACTGATGATCGTCATCGGTCAAGACACCCACTTGCACTGCTTTGATAAGGCCATGCAGATCGACACCGACTGGCTGGTGCCGCTGGAGATTGCCCGCATTTATCAAGAATTGGGAAATCCCAGCCGGGCGCTCGGGCGCATTTGCCGAGCCGTGGAGCTGGCCCCGGATCAATACTATGCATGGTTCGTACGGGGCGAGGTGGAGCGCGATCTGGGATTGGAAAAGGCAGCGATCAAGAGTTGGCAACATTGCCTCGAACTGTGCCACCACCACGCCGATGCCGAGCGTGAATTGTCCCGCTTAGAAGTCGGTGGCTGGTCTCTCACGCGCATCTGGCGCCGCTGGTTTGGAAATCGATAATGTCCTGGACCCTCGAAAAAATCCTGAAAGCCGCTCGACGATTAAAAGCCAGCGACGTGCATTTAATCACCAACATGGCACCGCTGTTACGCATTGGCGGCGAGATCCGTCCGGTCGAAGGTGAGCCGCTCGACGCCGAGCAACTACAGACGATCACTAACAGCGTACTCAATGAAAAACACCGCGAACAGTTGGATCGCGATTGGCAGTTGTGCTTGTCCAGGCATTTGCCGGACCTGGGACGATTCCGGATCAGCATTTACTTCCATTCGGGTGTGCCCGAGATGGCCATCCGCTTGTGCGAGACTGAGGTCCGCTCGCGCGAGGATCTCCATTTGCCACCGATTGTCGAAGAGCTGACCCGTCTGCCGAACGGCTTAATCCTGGTCACCGGCCAGACCGGCATGGGCAAGACGACGACGCTGAGCTTCATGGTGGATTGCATCAATCGATCGCGACGCTCCAAGATCGTCACGATTGAGGACCCCATTGAGTTTGTGCATCAGAACCAGCGCAGCATCGTCGTGCAGCAGGAAGTGATGACGGACGTCAAATCCTACAGTGATGCCCTGATGCATGTGTTGCGCCAGGACCCGGACGTCATCGTGATCGGTGAAATGCGCAGCCTGGAGACCATTGAGACGGCCCTGACGGCCGCAGAAACTGGTCACCTGGTCCTGGCCACATTACACACGCCCGACTCAGTTCAGACGATCCAACGTATCTTCAGTGTTTTTCCTGGTGAGCAGCAGAATTCGATCGTCACACAAATTGCGAATTGCCTGCAAGCGATCATCTGCCAGCGACTGCTCCCTCGAGCTGACGGCCAGGGACAAGTCCTGGCCAGTGAGATCTGCGTGGTGAATCACGCGATTCGAAACCATATTCGGGAGCGTGAAACGCAGCAGATCTACAGCGTCATCCAGATGGGCCGCAAACTGCACATGCAAACGATGGATAGCGCTCTGCTCGAACTCTATCAACGCGGCGAAATCAGTTATGACATGGCAGTGTCAAATGCCAAAGAACCGGCGTACATTCGAAATATCGAAGCAAAATCGAACCCCTGATCTGGAACCACTTTGCCGATCAGATTAGCAGGGGAAATAAGAGACCTGCCCCCTGCAATTCATTGATCAGCGAAGTCACTGGTGAGTATGTCTTCGAACCCAAGGGGCCGAGCCCCTATTACCACTGGCGGGCGGTCAAGTGGATCTCCCCGAGATCATTTTGGCAGGATCTACTCAACGCCTGCGGCGCGTTCATGACTATCTGCCGGGTGAAAAAGAACAACGCCGAGGCTCGCGTGGCGGCCATGACGGCTAATGAGTCGAAATCGGAGACCCTGAAGGGCATTCTCTATGCGAAAGGCTCTTCTGGCTCGCGAACGTGCCGTTCGGATTTGTCTCTGGTAGCCTGAATCCGTCTCATTCCCGGGCCGATAGACTTCATATCATGAACCTCAATGGTTGTCGTTTGGGGTCTGGCCGCGGTTCGCCATTCGACGCCCATGTCTGAAGGTCGCTCCCATCCCGACAGACTGAATGAGCCCGCTGAGAATGACTCCGCGCCGCCGCGCGATGCGGGTGGTTCGGTTACGTTTTGCTTTGGACAGCTGCGGACGGGCAATCGAAATGCGGCTCAAGAACTCTGGCCGCGTTTCTTTCCCCGGCTGCATGGGATCGCTCGGAAGCCCCTCTCGGGATATCTCCAGCGCATGGCCGATGCCGAGGATGCGGCTCAGAGTGCCTTCATCAGCCTTTGGCAGGCAATCCGAACATCGTCTTTTTACCGACCGCATGAAATTGTTTGACAGGTGGGCTGCTGTTGGTACGATGTCTGTTGTCTGACAGGTTGATAACTGGGTGTGTTTGCTCCGTGAGGTGTCCCTTGCAAATCAAGAAGATTCCCCGCAATTCGCTCGTCAGTACTGTGGTGATGCGAATTCGCGAAGTGATTGAGTCGCGGAAGCTCGCGGCTGGGGACCGGCTACCGAGTGAGACCGAACTTGCCGAGGGGTTGGGGGTGAGCCGGGCCGTGGTCCGGGAAGCGGTCGGCCGGATGGAGGCACTCGGATTTGTGAGTGTTCAGGCGGGCAGGGGGATGTATGTCGGGGACGGTGACAGTCTGTCGAGCTGCGTTAAGCTCGTCAGTACGGCGATGGCTATGTCGCCCAAAGAATTGCACCTGCTCGTCGAGTTTCGTCTGGCACTGGAGTGTCAGGCGGCACGTCAAGCGGCAAAACGAGCGACTCCCCAGGATCTCGCGGATCTGACTGCCATTTGCAAAGAGTTGAAACAGGCCGCGAGTCACTCTGACGGGATCGCGGTGGACTTCCGCTTTCACCGCAAGATTGCCGAAATATCGGGTAACTCCATGATCGGCCGGGTGATGGAAGTGGCCCATGATTTCATCGTCGAAGCCATGGCGCGGGCCACCTCCGAACCCCGCAATAATACACAAATCGCCAATTTGCATCTGACGATTCTGAAGGCAATTAAGAACCGCGATCCCGATGCTGCGGAGCAGGCGATGCGGGCGCACCTGGAACGACACGCACGACGGCTGGATGGTTGGGCCGACTAAGAGCGGCACGGAGCTCGCGGCTCCGGTCGAAACGTCTCACTAATAAGGAGAGCGTCTAATGATCCATCAAGCACTGAGCGGAGGGAGGCCGCAGCGGAAGACAGGTTCACGGAGGCTGCAAGTACCGCGTCGCGGTTTCCTGCAGATCGGCGCACTCGGCGCGTTCGGCCTCACGCTGCCCGACTATCTGCGGCAGCAGGCTCACGCGGCCGACTCTGCACCGTCCAAGGCGCGCAGTGCTATCTTGATCTTCCTGTCGGGCGGACCATCCCATCACGACACGTTTGATCCCAAGCCAGACACCCCCGCCGAGATTCGCGGCGAATACTCCACCATCCAGACGAGAGTGCCCGGTGTGCAGTTCGCCTCATCCGTGCCGTTACTCGCCGGACAGATGCATCGGTTGGCCATCATGCGGGCTGTCACCCATCGCGACGGTTCGCACGAATCGGGGGTGGCCTACATGCAGACCGGCTATTCGTTCCGTCCCGGGCACAACTTCCCCGGCATGGGCGCCGTGGTGGGCTTCGAGCGTCAAGAACAGGTTCGAGCCAGCGGCCTCGCACCGTATATCAGTCTGCCGGACGGACGCGGCGGGGGGAGTTTGGGGCCAAGCTATAACTCGTTTTCCATCCCCGGTGATCCCAATGATGCGGCATTCCAAGTTCCGGACATCACGTTTCCCGCGGGAGTCACCAGCAACCGACTACAGCGCCGCCGGCAATTTGCCGAGCAGTTCAATGACGAGTTCCGTCGCAGCCGCGGCGCGGACGTGCAACTGGCCGTCGACCGCTTCACCGCCAAGTCCTACGATCTGATCCTCTCACCGCAGGCCCAGGGTGCTTTTAATTTGACGCAGGAAGACACTCGCACGCGGGAACGCTATGGCCGGTCGCAGTTCGGTCAGCGGCTGCTCCTGGCGCGGCGACTGGTGGAGGCCGGAGTGCCGTTCCTCGCCGCGACCGATTTCGAATGGGACGATCACTCGAACATTTTCCCGCAACTCAATCGGAAGCTGCCAGTCGTTGATCAAGGCGTGAGTACCCTGATTGCGGACCTGGACGAGCGCGGGTTGCTCGCCAGCACCCTGGTCATCGTCATGGGCGAGTTCGGACGCACTCCCAAGATCAATCCCATGCGCGGCCGCGACCACTGGCCCAATGCGTTCTCCGTACTAATGGCTGGCGGTGGGGTCAAGGGGGGACAGATCATTGGTGCGTCTGACGCCGAGGGCGCATTCCCCAAAGAGCGGCCGGTCACTCCCGAAGACTTGTATCATTCGATCTACGCCTTACTGGGCATTGATCCCCTAAAACTCCTGCCGACGACCGGTGGCCGGGAAATCGAGATCGTCCGTGACGGCGAGTTCATCCACGAACTGACGAGTTGAACTTTAGGCCTGGGGTCCGAGATCGGAGCATGTCCTATGAAGACGCGATGGGTCGCAGTCGTGTTGTGCTTGACCTATGCGGGACAGGTCTGGTCCGCACCGCCGCGCATTGGCGGTATCAATCCTCCAGTCGTGCAGCGGGGCGTGGAGGGCAAGCTCCAGTTTTATGGCAAGGCGCTGAAATCCGGGACGGAACTTGTCCTGCCATTCAAGGCCGACGTACGTCTCGAAGGCGGCGGCGAGGAAGCATTCAACGTCATCGTCAAGCCGTCGCCGGACACGTTGCCCGGTGCGTATCCCGTGAGAGTGCGAACTACGGAAGGGATTTCCAACATCCGCCTGCTGGTGGTCGCCGATGTGCCGGTGATCCGCGTTGTGGAACCGAACGGCCGCTATAAGAACGGAGCTCTCGACCTGGTACTGACGCAGCCAGTGCAATGGCCCTGCATCATTGCCGGCGATCGACTGGCGAGGGAGATCGATGCGTTCCGCTTTGAGGTCAAGGCGGGAGACCGGCTGACGTTTGTCACCGAGACCTGGCGGGTGGGCCTGACCCCCGAGCCACTGCTCAGGCTACGTGACCGCCGCGGCCGGATGCTGGCCTATGCCCATGACACGCCGACTCTGCAGCGCGATGAGCGGCTGGATTTTACTTACGACACGGCGGGCGAGAACTACCTGGAAATCCAGTCGACGGGAGAGGGGGGAGGCTGGAACAATCACTACCTGGTCCAGGTCGGACCATCTGACTATGCCCGGCATATCTTCCCGTTGGGTGGTCGCCGTGGCGACAAGGTCGGGTTCCAGATCGTGAACCGCGACGGACAGACGAGAACGCTCGAGGCCACGATCCCCAGTGATCCCTGGAACGATTCCTGGCGACTGCCGCTGCCAGACCACCCCGGGTCGCTTCCCTG
>JAQGHS010000359.1 GCA_028291605.1 Planctomycetaceae bacterium
TTTCATCCGCCCAATCGCCATGGCCGAACGAGATCGCGCGAATCTTCCGAGTTCCTTGACGCACGGTCAGCGACAGGTGGCGTTCGCCTTCACCCATCTTGCGAGGAGGCTCGGCAAGTTGGACTCCCTGAGTCGCCAACACTGGCCGCGGGTTGTCCCGGCCAAACGGTCCCAGCCGGTCCAGTTCCTTAATCGCGTTCAAGGTGAGATCGGCCAGCCGTACTTCCGCATCGATCTTGAGCTCCAAGTCGCTTTCCTGGACGTCGTGGTTCTGTCCGACATGTTCCGAGAAGGCCAATCGAAAGACTTCGATCTGCTCGACGGCAATCTTCAAACCAGCAGCGGCGCGATGCCCGCCGAACTTCAGCAGATGCATTTCGCACGCGGTCAAACCAGAATGCAGATCGAAATTTGCAAACGTCCGCCCTGAACCTTGCCCGGTCCCTTCCGACTGATTGATGGCGATCAACACTGCCGGCTTCTGAAAATGTTCCGTCACCCGGCTGGCCACAATTCCAATCACACCGGGGTGCCAATCGGAATCAGCCAGCACCAACGAAGCATGTTCGAGCCATTCGGGATGTGCTTCAACCTGCTCCTTGGCCTGCTTGAATACTTTCCGCTCAACAGTCTGCCGGACCTTATTCTGCTCATCAATATAGACGGCCAACGAATTCGCGCGATCGGGAACCTCTGTCGTGAGTAACTCCACCGCCAACCGTGCTTGCCCCAATCGCCCAGCCGCATTGATCCGGGGCGCAATACCAAAAGCGATGTCTTCTGCAGTAAGTTCCTGCCGTCCTTCCAAGCCCGCGATCTTCATGAGAGCCTTCAACCCCAGACTGGACTTGTCCGGCAGGCTTGTCAAACCAAACCGCACCAGGATCCGGTTTTCTCCCTTCAGAGGGACAACGTCGGCCACTGTTCCCACCGCGGCCAGACCGACCGCGCTAATCAGGAACTCTCTCATCCGCGGCGAGGCCTTCTTGCCATCCCCCAGACGCTGACAGATCGCCCACGCCAGTTTGAATGCCACTCCTGCTCCGCACAAATCGCCAAATGGATACGCAGTTCCCGGCAGGCGCGGGTGAACCAGCACCGCCGCATCAGGAAGTTCGTGACCGATATGGTGGTGATCGGTGATGATCAGTTGCAGGCCTAATTGTTTGGCCAGCGCGGCCTCGACAATGCTGCCAATGCCACAATCGACAGACACGACCAACCGGTTCGGATCTTCCGCGTGCAGCTTGGCGATAGCTTCGGAGTTGATCCCGTAGCCTTCTTCCAACCGACTGGGGATGTAGTAATCGACCTGACCGCCGGCCAATTTCAAACAGTGCCATAACAAACTCGTGGCCGTAACGCCATCGACGTCATAGTCCCCATAAATCGTGATCCGGCGCCCCGCCTGCATGGCAGCTACGATCAGATCTGCAGCCGCAGGCACGCCCGGCAACAGTTCGGGATCATGCAGTTCGTTGAGCTTTGAATTTAAGAAGACGCGAGCCGAATCGCCATCCTCGTAACCTCGCGCCGATAAGACCTGAGCCAGCACCGGACTGACAGACAGTTGCACGCCGAGATCTTTGACTCGACCGGCATCGTAGGGCAGAAACCGCCACGGTTTAGCCATGACATCCTCGCTGGAGCAATCCTGCCCCGGGGTGACTCCATTAAGATCATCGGCAATCTTCTATCCGACAACCGCAGGGTGAAACCTGCTCTTGAATGATGACGACTGCCCGGTGAGGTGTCAAAGAGGACGTTACGAAGAGTTTTTGCCACGGATTGACACAGATGAAACACGGATTAAGTCAGACTTGAGCCACGTCGAAGAGCATTTGAAATCGTAGATGCGCCATATCGACTCGGGAGAGCACGATCGACGTGAAAATACGCTGACCCAATCCGTGTTTCATCTGTGTCAATCCGTGGCTAAAAACTCCTATTCTCTTGGACCTGCGTGGTCTTATCGTGCGACAAATCGCCGACCAGTAACCGGGTAGGCCGTATCCTGAAATCCCTTGCCGCTGTGTTCACCGGTGGGCACCAGCGATTCGATAAACGCTTCGTCTTCGGCGGTGATGCTGACGTTGATCGCGCCGAAATTGTCGTCGAATTGTTCCATCGTACGCGGCCCCAGGATCACTGACGTCAGATTGGCATTCGCCAGACACCAGGCGATACAGAACTGGCTCATCACGACACCCTTCTTCTCGCAGTGAGCGGCGATTTTCTGAGCCACTTCCAAGCTGGCATCACGCAGTTCGGCCTGCTGCATTCGCTTGTCATTGCGAGCCGCACGACTTCCTTCGGGGAATGGCTCGCCCGCCTTGTACTTGCCGGTCAGGATTCCGCGAGCCAACGGGCTATACGACACCACTCCCAGACCCTTGTCATGACAGAGAGGGAACAGCTCGACTTCGATGTCGCGGTTCACAATGTTGTAGAGCGGCTGCACACAGACAAACTTGTTGAGATTCAACTTGTCGCTGGTCCATAAGGCCTCGCACACCTTCCACGCCCGGTAGTTCGAGCACGCGATGTACATGATCTTGCCCTGGCGAATCAGATCGTCCAAGGCTCGCAGAGTCTCTTCGATCTTCGTCGTGTCGTCAGGTGCATGCACGTAGTAAAGATCGATGTAATCCGTCCCGAGTCGCTTCAGACTGGCATTACATTCGTTCGTGAGATGCCGGCGGCTGGCGCCATTTTCGTTCGGTCCCGGCCCCATGATCTGGCGGCCCTTGGTGGCCAGAATCACCTTGTCGCGCTTTCCGGCCAAGCCTTTGCCGACCACGATCTCCGACTGGCCCAGGCTATACATGTTGGCCGTATCAATGAAGTTGATTCCCAGATCGATCGCTTTGTGCATGATCTGGATTGAATCAGCCTCATTGGCCTGACCACCAAACATCATTGTCCCGAGACAAATAGGCGAAACCTTAATGCCAGCCGCGCCGAGATTGCGATATTCCATGAAAGGGATCCGTCGTGATTCAAAAAGTGGTGGAAATTAAGCGGCCGACGCTGGCAGCGTCGGCCACGGGTAACCGTTGCGATCGTTGATGTGTGATCATAGCCGCTGATTATGCCGCTGTAACGTCTGCCGCTAACTGTTGTTCTGGAAATCCCGCCGGACTGGCACTTGATAGTTTCCACCAGGGTGGATATGCTGGCACGCTTCGGACTTGTTTTGCCCCAGAACTATTGACCTTTGAGGAAGGAGACCGACGACTGTGGGAGTGAAGAAGACTGGTAAAGGACGACGTAAAATCGGTAGCCGCAAGCGACGCATGAAGGCGAAGATTCGCCATCGTAAGGATCGCTAAGCCACGGCTGGCCACAGTAAGAAATCCCACAGAGGCATAGAGAATACAGAGTTGTTGCGAATTGCGTGCTGCAAGGCATTCAAACGACAACGACTCTGCACCCTCGGGGCCTCTGTGGTGCTAACCCCAAAACACACACCTCAGCGGAGTTCGCGTTTCCCATTCGCGAACTCCGCTGTTTTTTTGCGCGCGGGTGTATCGTGGAATGGGTCTCTGACCCGTCTGAGCCCGTAAAGATCGACCTGAAAAAGATTCTGCCATTGCGAACTTCGCGCAGCGCACCGGTCGCATTTCACAACCCCGGTCGAAGAGCGATCAGTGCGTCCAATGACAGGCACCCCTTGCGCTGCGCGAAGTTCGCGAGGCATTTTGTGTTTGCCACATCGATTGTTACAGGCTCAGACGGGTCAGAGACCCGTCCTACGGCAACTCCCACGGCGCAATTCATTCGCTCTGTAACATCTATACCGCCTGCTCCGGCCGCCAAACTCCTCCTCAAGAAACTTCCCGCAAGCCTCTCCACTTTTGCCTCTGAAGTCTGGCGTAACGACCCTCACATCTGGTAAATTTGATGTGAAGCTATTCTGAAAGATCTTTCCAATCGGGCTCGGGAGACTCTGCCGATGAGGTAGTTTACTCGACCTCAGTCAGGGCATTATCTGTTTCCTGCCCGAGGATTGATCATTGGCAACAAGTTTGAGGATGCGGCAACAGCCACCTGGCTTCCTACCTGCCGTGTCGTCAGGCACTGATTCAGAGGTATCGACTATGCGCGGATGGCGAATTTCATGGAGTCTCGTCGTTTGTGGGCTCGCGATGGCGACAATCATCGGGCAGGGCCAAACGGCCTCGGCGCAGGACGCCGCCGCACTGGCTGCCGGTGAAGCCAAAGCTGCCACGCTGCAGGCTGCGGCAGATGAAGCATTGGTACGCAAGACTGCGGCTCAAAAAGCGGCCGACGAATTGCAAGCCAAAGCGAAGCCGTTTCGCGAAACGCTAACGAAGTCCAAGGCCGAAGAGGTCAAGGCGACTGCGGCTGCGGCTGCGGCTGAAAAAGATCTCCCCGCCAAGCTCGAGGTCATGAAGAAGGCCGAAGCCGACAAACCGGCCCTCGACAAACTGGTTGCCGACACGGCCGCTCTCGCTGCGGCGAGTGCCGATGTTAAAGCCGCATACACGAAGCTGGCCGCAGAGACCGCTGCCGCTGCGAAGACCGCTGCGGAGATCGCCGCTAAAGCCAAAGAAGCCTTTGATAAAGCGAATACCGATGCGCTCTTGATTGCCGCGAAAGCTGCGGCCGATAAGTTCGCTGCCGATTCTGATGCTCTCGCGAAGGCTGTCGCAGCGAAGCTCCCCGAACTCGACAAGGCCGTCGCCGACTCAGCAGCCAAAGCCAAGGTCGAAGCCGATAAGCTGGCAGTACAGGTCAAATTGATCGCCGACACGACCGCTGCCGCCAAGGCCGTTCAGGACGCGATTGTTGCTCAAAAGGCCCTCCAAGTTAAGTCCGCTGAAGAAGCCAAGCAGGCCGAAGCCGGATTGGTCGCCGTTCAACCTGAACTGGACAAGGCTCTGGTCGCCTTGACTGCCGTGAACACCGAGCACGTCGGGAAGTTGCAGAGTGCCCAGGGTGCTTATGCAGAAATCGGCAAGTTTGTTGTGTTCTCGAAAGACATCGCCCCGGTCTTCGTCAAGCGGTGCATCGCTTGCCATAACGCTCGTACGGCCAAGGGCCGCTACAACATGGAGACCTTCACCGCAGTCATGAAGGGTGGCGAACAAGGCGACACCATTATTCCCAAGGACGGCGATCTGTCGGTCTTGTGCGTGATGATTGGTAACGGCTCGATGCCCAAGGATGCCGATCCGCTGACGAAGGAAGAAATCGAACGGATCAAGAAGTGGATTACGTTGGGTGCCGTCCTCGATGCCGGTAAGGATGCCGACGCCCCCTTGATCACGATCATGCCCAAGCTGCCGCAACCGGCCCCCCCGGAATCGTACCGCGTACCAGTGTCGATCACCGGTTTGGCCTTCAGCCCTGACGGAACTCAACTGGCCAGCTCGGGCTACCATGAAGTGTTGATCTGGAACGTCGCCGATGGTGCCCAAATTCGACGCATTACCAACGTCGCCGAACGAACTCACGAAATTCAATACAGCCCTGATGGAGCATTGATCGCCGTCGCCGCGGGAACTCCCGCTCAGAATGGCGAAATCAAGTTGTTCAAGGCTGCTGATGGAACTCTCGTCAAGGATCTCGTCACGACCAGTGACGCCATGTTTACAGTCTCCTTCAGCCCCGACGGCAAGCGTCTGGCTGCCGGCGGTGCTGACCGTGCGATCCGCGTCTTCAACGTCGAAACCGGCGTCCAAGAACTGTTGATCGAAGATCACGCCGATTGGGTGATGGGCATTGCCTGGTCCCCCGATGGAACGAAATTGGCCTCGGCCAGCCGTGATAAAACATCCAAGGTATTCGACGCCAAGACCGGCGACTCACTGATCACGTTCCCCGGCCACGGTGAACCGGTCTTCGGAGTCCAATTCCTGCCCGGCGGTGCCGAAATCGCCACCGCCGGCCGCGATCGACAGATTCGCGTCTGGAACGCCACCAACGCAACTCAAGTCCGAGCGATCGGTGGCTTCGGCAACGAAGTCTTCCGGATCATCATCACCCCCGATGGCCGTCTCTTTAGCTGCAGTGCCGACCAGACGGCTCGTGAGCACAAACTGGACGGCAGCCAGGTTCGCGTCTTCACCGGTCACAAGGACTGGGTCTATGCGATCGCTTTCAACCCGGCCACCAAGAAGTTGGCCACTGGGAGCTGGGAAGGTGAAGTCCGGATTTGGAACGCAGAAGACGCCAAGGGGATGCTCGACTTCGTCGCCGCCCCTGGCTACAAGGCTCCGACAACCGCCGCCGTGAAGTAAGTTTTCAATAAGCGGCGAATTGAAGTCAGTTCAAGCACCCCGGTAGCTCATTGCTGCCGGGGTGCTTTCGTTAGCGGTCAGGGGTCGGGCATCTTCTAGCTTGCCGTCGAATCAGGTGACTGCTATCTATGAATGTCGCAATTTCGTCCTGCGCTCTCCGGACATCGTCATGACCGATCCCCTCATTTCCATCAGCAATATTTCCAAACGTTTCCCGGGCGTCATCGCGCTCCAGGGCGTATCGTTCGATGTCGCGCGCGGTGAATGCCATGCAGTCATGGGAGAAAACGGCGCCGGCAAAAGTACGTTGATGAAGATCCTCTCCGGCGTGCAAACGGACTTCGAAGGCGAACTCATCCTGCGCGGACAACCGATCCGCTTCTCCGGAACTCGAGCTGCCGAAGCGGCCGGGATCAGCATGATTCACCAAGAGCTGAATTTGGTCGAAGGTCTCTCGGCCGCCGCGAATATCTTCCTCGGCAGGGAAAAACGTACTCGACTCGGACTACTCGACGACCGCGCCATGGAACGGGCGGCTGGAGAATTGCTGACGCAGTTGGAATGTGAAATCGCGCCCCAGGTCCCGGTCGGTTCGCTACGTGTGGGCGACCAGCAACTCGTCGAGATTGCCAAGGCGCTGTCGCTCGACACCGACATCCTGATCATGGACGAGCCCACCAGCGCGCTCACCGAATCCGAGGTCGCGCGGCTGTATCGTGTGTTGGAACGCTTGCGAACCCGAGGTGTCACGATCATCTATATCTCGCACAAGATGGAAGAGGTCTTTCAATTAGCAGACCGGATTACCGTCCTGCGCGACGGACAGTTCGTGAAGACGATTGCGAAGTCGGCGACCAATCCCAAGGAGATCGCCCATCTGATGGTGGGGCGCGAAATCGAATCGATGAATCTCGGCCTGGAACGGCAGATTGGCGAAGTCATCCTCGAAACGCGAGGACTATCGCTCCCGTGGAGCGGCCATGCTCGACAGTGGCGATTGCATGATGTGAGTTTCAAGTTGCACCGCGGAGAAGTCATCGGGATCGCCGGCCTGATGGGCGCCGGGCGAACCGAGCTGCTGGAGTGCCTGTTCGGCTGCAGTCCCGAAGCTCCCCAGGGAGAAATCCTGCTCCGTGGACAGCGGGTCCAGTTTCAACACCCGTCGGAAGCCAAGGCAGCCGGGATGGCGTTGGTCACCGAAGACCGTAAACGTCTGGGATTGTTTTCGCAATTCTCCGTCGGTCGCAATATTTCGCTGTGCAACTTGCAGGAAATGGCCACGGGCGGAGTCTTTGTCCAAAACGGGGAAGAGCGACGCCAGTCCGCCGCCTCAGTGACGAAGCTGAACGTCAAGACGGCCGGAATTGATGCGGCAATCACCAGTCTCAGCGGCGGCAATCAACAGAAGGCCATTCTCGGCCGCTGGCTGCTGACTGAGCCGAGTATCCTGTTACTCGACGATCCAACGCGCGGCGTGGATGTGGGTGCGAAGGCGGAACTCTACCGACTGATTCACGATCTCTGCCGCGAAGGGATCGGGGCCATCGTGACCTCAAGTGAGCTGCCCGAACTGTTGATTCTCTGCGATCGAATTCTCGTGCTGTGCGAAGGTCGCCTGACGGGTGAATTCACCCGCGACCAATTCTCCGAGCAAGCCATTATGGAAGCGGCCACACGGCGCGAGTTGGCAGCCCATTAACTCAACCGTGAATCGAATACGTGCTAATCAATTCGAACCTCGGTGCGAATCCCGCGCAGATCCATCTCGAATTCGATCCCTTCAATCGGCGGCCGCGTGTAATGCCAATGCACGCCGTGCATATCAGCCGGTCGCATCCGGTTCAGAATCAATTCTCGTAAAAAACTTTCGAGCGGATGAATCGTATAAATATCGACATCAGTCACCAGCGGCCAGTCGGCCCCGAGACCCCGCAGTCGTTGTTCCATCAGATCCATCACGTATTGGGCTTTGGTTCGCAACCCGGCAGGAGAAACATCTCCGCCCGCGATGATCGACTCTGCAGCCAGCACACCCTCAGGAAGTTCACCCGCCCCGGCCACGACAAACGTCGGTGAGAGAGAGTGCGCGGTGGGCCTTGTAAAGGAGAAGCCATACAACATCGGTTCCGGGGGCGGTGTCACTTCCGGAGCCACATTGGTCCGGGCGACAGGATTCACTCCTTCCACGAACAGTCCCCAATTTTCCAGCACCTTGGCATAGACCGCATTGAACGCTGCAAAGCCCGGAAAAGTGAAGGGGCAGGGCGACCGTAATTCAATCGCGCACAAAGCTGCGACGGGGCGCTCCCCGTTCCTTAGATACTGTTGAATCCGATCGAACCCGCTCAGGTAATCCACCGGATTCCGCAACATCACATGGACGATCTCAAAGCCCGACGCCGAGACCACCCCACACGAATACGGAGCGATGCCCGGTAAGAAGCGGTAGTTTCCCAGGGGATGATCAATCAGAGACATGCTGTGATTCCTTTGTGCGTGACTGGCGGGCGCGGCACCTCAGTGTATCGCCCTCTTTTGTCGTCTTCGAGTGTCAGGAGGCAGACGCCACTCGTCGCAAAACTCGCCAAGAGTTCTGGCCGCGTTGGTGATAGGGCCCGAAGCCTTGGGGACTTCAGCTACGAGGATTGAGCCCGTGCATTGAAACACATCAGCCATCGCCAATATCATTCACCACCGACCATGGACTTACCGATTGTTTCCCATTGGAGAATCATCTGATGACATCGCAAACTCGCCGCCAATTTCTGGGGACCGTCGGAGCTGGATTACTAGCGGCCCCGCTACTGGGGGCTGAACAGCCAGCGGCACCGACCGCCCGGAAGCGATTGGGTGTCGTCACCACCCTGTGGAACTATCGTTCGCACGCCTGGCATATGCCCGAACGATTCCTCGTCGGTTATCCCTTAAACGGGAAGTGGCACCGACCGCCGTTCGATGTGGTCTCGGCCTATGTCGATCAAAGTCCTGAAGGCGACCTGAGCAAGAAGCGGGCCGCGGAATTTGGCTTCAAGATCTATCCGACCGTAGCCGAAGCCCTGCGCTGCGGCGGTGACAAGCTGGCGGTCGATGCCATCCTGCTGATTGGTGAGCATGGGAATTATCCGACCAACGACATCGGGCAGAAGCTCTATCCGCGATACGAACTCTTCGAACAGATCGTCGACGTCTTCAAGAAGGACGGCCGGTCGACGCCGGTGTTCAACGACAAGCATCTGTCGTGGAAATTCGAATGGGCGAAGAAAATGGTCGAGCAGTCGCGCGAACTCAACTTTCCATTTACGGCGGGTTCCTCACTGCCGCATACGTGGCGGATGCCATCGATTGAGCTGCCCTATGGGGCCGAAGTCGAAGAGGTCCTGTGCGTCGCGTTTGGTGGGACGGACGTTTACGACTTTCTCGCCCTGGAAACGTTGCAGTCATTCGTCGAGCTCCGCAAAGGAGGCGAGA
>JAQGHS010000348.1 GCA_028291605.1 Planctomycetaceae bacterium
CGCAGCAGCTCCTGCGGCTGAAGCCCCTAAAGCTCCTCCGACCATTGAAGAACAGATCGCGACACTCAACGCTGCCAATGCCAGCATGACCGTTAAGATGGACACCGCGTGGGTCTTGTTGACCGGCATGCTGGTGTTCTTCATGAACCTCGGATTCGCGACGGTCGAATCGGGCATGTGCCGTGCCAAGAACTGCGTGAACATTCTCTCGAAGAATTTCATCGTCTTCGCGGTCACATCGTTCTTCTTCTATGCCCTCGGATGGGGTCTGATGTTCGGCAATGGAACCCCGTACTTTGCCCATGACGGCCTATTCTTCCTGCAGGGTGCCGATAACAGCCCCGCAGTCTTGGCCGATTACAAGGGAGACTACGGCGGACTGAGCTGGGCTGGTGTTCCGCTGTGGGCCAAGTTCTTCTTCCAACTGGTATTCGCGGGAACTGCCGCAACGATCGTTTCAGGTGCTGTTGCCGAGCGCATTAAGTACCACAGTTTCATTCTGTTTAGCGCTGCCATGGCCATCTTCATCTACCCGGTGGTTGGTCACTGGGTATGGGGTGGTGGCTGGTTGCAAGTGATGGGCTTCGCGGACTTCGCCGGTTCGACTCAGGTACACTCGATTGGTGGCTGGGCTGCATTGACGGGTGCCATCATCCTCGGGCCGCGTATCGGTAAGTACAGTGCGGATGGCAAGGTCAATGCGATTCCCGGTCACAGCATGATGGCTGCGACGATTGGCTGCTTGATCCTGTGGTTCGGTTGGTTCGGATTCAACCCGGGCAGCACAATGGCTCTGGCTCCGGAAATCATCTCTCGTATCGCTGTCACGACCAATACCGCTGGTGCGGTTGCGACCCTGACCGCTACGCTGACTGCGTGGATTATTCTCGGCAAGCCCGATCTCGGTATGACCCTGAATGGTTGCCTGGCAGGCTTGGTTGCGGTCACCGCTCCGTGTGCATTCATCACTGTCCCGCACTCGGCTGTCATCGGTGCGATCGCTGGTGTGCTGGTGGTCTTCGGAGTTCTCGCGTTCGACCGCCTGAAAGTTGACGATCCGGTCGGTGCGACCTCGGTCCACTTGCTCAATGGTGTGTTCGGTACGCTGTGCGTTGGTATCTTCTCGAAGCCCGAATGGATCGTCGAAGCCACTGCGAACACTGCCTGTAAGGGTGGATTGTTGTACGGCGGCGGAATCGATCAGTTGGTGACTCAAGCGATTGGTGTCGGCGCTTGTGCCGGCTACGTGCTAGTTGTTTCAGCGGTCACTTGGCTTGTGTTGAAGTACACCGTTGGGATCCGTGTCTCGGCTGAAGAAGAAGTCGATGGCCTGGATCACGGCGAGCACGGCAACGTCTCCTACCATGGATTCGTCATGGCGGCTCCGGGTAACTAGTGATCGATCGAAATGAACTGCCCGGCGGAAATGGGTCCGCCGGGCGGTTTTCCAACAACGACTACCGATGTCCGTGGATGGCTGGTCCCTGGACTTGGTATTCAAAAGATTGCAGGTTCCGCTCTCCACCCGCTACCTGACGGTTGCAAGACGCACCCAGTGGGCTTGAGATTTCCGCCGGAGCAGTCACGGAATGACTGAGCCGGCGGTTTTTTTGCGCCCTCAATTCAAATGATTAGCCACAGAAGGACACGGAATAAACACAGAAAAGACGAAGTCGTTCCCTTCCAATTCTGTGTTTATTCCGTGTCCTTCTGTGGCTAAAACTCTTCTCTAGCTGGTGTCGTTACTTCCAGGCCACCGTCGCCTTTGGGCCAATGGTCACCGTCGTCGTCTGCGCCAGCGGAAACGTGGCCAGCAGTTCGCGAATCTGGGCCGTCGTCACCGCCCGAATTTGCGCCAGATCTTCGGCCACCGACTGATACCGGTTCCGATAGATCCAGTTGTTCCCCAGCGATTCCAGCCGGCCCATCGGTCGCTCGCTCGACAGCACGACGCGCGAACAGACTTTGCTCTTGGCCTGGGCCAATTCCTGTTCGGTCACCCCTTCGCGGTTGATCTTCTCATAGACCTTATGGACCCGCCCCAGATTGGGTTCGGTTTCGTCAGGTTGTCCATTGAAGAAAGTTCGGAAGACGCCGACGCCGTGGTATTCCTGGTAGGTCAGCTCGGCTCCTTCAACGTAGCCGGGATCGACGAGCTCCCAGTACAGCCGGCTGCCGCTGTCGTCGCCCACAATCACCGAGAGCAATTCGGCTGCGGCCCGGAGTGGGTGCAACGCGTCTGGGGCCGGGTCCTGGTGCATGACGTGCTGCTGCTGAGTCGTCTCACGCTGAATCAGGTACGTCCCGCGGTGCGGCTGATGACCTGTGACCACCCGCCTTGCTTCGCCTGCGGGCCAGTCAGCACAGTACTTGTTGGCCAGTTCCAGAACTTCCGACCACTCGCAGTTTCCAGCAACAGCCAGGATCACGTTGCCCGCCAGGTAGTGATCGTGGTGATAGCCGCGCATCTGCACCGACGAGAGGGCCGAGACGCTCTCCTTGGTGCCCAGTACGCTGCGCCCCAGGGGATGTCCCTCAAAGTGAGCCTGCATCATCTTTTCATAGGCCACGAACATCGGCTGGTCGTCATACATCCCGATTTCTTCGAGGATGACATTCTTTTCCATGTCGAAATCGTCTTGCCGCAATGCGGGACGAATCAATGCCGCCAGCAATTCAGTCGTCCGATCGAGATACTCCGGCAGCACGGCCGCGTAGTACATCGTCAACTCTTCCGCTGTCGCCGCGTTGTACTTGGCCCCGACTTCGTCAAAGATGCGATTCACATCGTCTGCGGAAAAGCGATCGTTCCCCTTGAATGCCATGTGTTCGAGAAAATGGCTCACACCCGAGACCGCATCGGTCTCATCGCGCGAACCGGTCTTCACGAAGAAGCCCACGCCGACGCTGTGGACCCCCTTGGTTAATTCGGCAATCACCTGCAGGCCGTTGTTCAGCCGTGCCTCATGAAACTGCATTG
>JAQGHS010000412.1 GCA_028291605.1 Planctomycetaceae bacterium
CCGGGACTGGAACGGGTACCGGGACTGGAACGGGTACCGGGACTGGAACGGGTACCGGGACTGGAACGGGCACCGGGACTGGAACGGGCACCGGCACCGGAACAGGTCCGTTGGTTTAGCCAACAACGCAGTATGGATAAGTCAGTATTGCTGACGATTACTCTGGGAAGGTTTCGTCAAGTCGGCTGATCAGTTCGGAATGCTTCGCATGGGGTGATAGGCGTTGATTCCGAACCAGCTGATTACTTGTGGTCCCTCCTGTGTGGCAACCCGCAGGAGGGACTGCAGGTTTTCAATCGGGTTTGCATTGAGAGCACCTCGACTATCACTCTACATGGACATATTTGCGGATCTTCACAATCGTCGTTCATGGGTCGTTCATGCTCGTCCGAAGCACCGCCCAACAGCGACGGGTGACGATCTCCCAGGGTCGTTAACCTGGACGCGGAGGTCAGGCCCTCGCATATTGCGGGGGCCTGACTTTTATTGATCCAGGCGCGCTCATGGCATGATGACTGGCTCATCGACGCCTTCGCGTGGGATATCATCCGCTGATCGTTGTCGAAAACTCACTGCCATCGTGAGCCAAACCGAAACGGCCGCCATAGTGTGCTTCCGGTCTTAATGGCCGCTTTCAATCGTCTGCGCGCAGAAATCTGAGTGTTCACAGGCAGAAGCTGCTGTGAGCGTTTGCGGTGGAGGGGCTGGGATCACTCTTGCTCCCAGTATGTCACGCGACCGGATTTGTTGCATATGAACCGTACTGCTCCATCTTGGGAGACCACAATTGCGACTGTTCCGGGAATCCCACTGACCAGTCGGTAGGCCGAACGATGGCGTGCACCGACATTTCGCGCTTCTTCCACGGCGATGCTTTCGCCTTCCAAATCCAAGGCCCTTGCCACGTTTCGGACAGCCGGAAGTCTGCCGGAAATCATCCCCCCGAAACCGAGAATTTCATGGTGCTTGCTGAGGATTACAGCCCCGTCGACTGCCGCGAGTCCGGCTATCAAATGTGCTGTTTCAAAGAGCGCTTCGTCCAGGTTCACCAGCTGGTCGTCGGTCGTTGCCTCAAAGTGTCGCCAACCGATAAGCTCGCCGGCCAACCCGTATGCTGCTCCGTAAATCTCGGCGAGGCGGTTGAGGATTGCAACTACCAAGTCTGGGAAAGAAATTTGGGGCGAGCCGCCCGCAATCTGGTACTTCAAGTCAAGGTCCGACGCCGTGTTAGGTAAGTGCTCCACGTCCTCGACAGGGAGGAAGATGACTGTGCCGCCGTGGCGCGCTTCACGGAGCGTAGAGATGACGCGCTTAATCATACGCTCGGCGATTCTGCGAGGGAGCGTAGCTTCCAGCGAGGCCCACCCGTCACCGGAGGCTGCGCCGGCGGAGCCGCGGGCGCCTTCATATCTTTCCATGAGTCTTTCGCGGAATTGCGCGAATTCGGCAGGCAGCCACTCTGATGCGAACAGGTCTACGCGCGATCCTGTAAGCTTGCCGCAGTGAAACTTGCCAACGAGTTCATAACCCTTGTGTACTTCGATACTCCCGGGTGCGTCAGCATGAATCACCGGCACAAGTGGAAGTGGCGCGCCGACGCGCCTTCCGCCCCGCACATCTCGGAGCCATCGGGCACCTGAATTGATCAAGCCCCAGATCCGCAATTCGCCGTGTCCCGTTTTATCCGACCAGACGCCGATCAGTGTTCGCTGCGGATCTGCGGCGACCGCGAGACGTCGCAATTCATTTGCATTAAAACGGCCTGGGCTAGAGAAATCGAGACGCTGGAAGCCCTCGGGCGGCCTGACACCGGTGGTGAAGAGTAATGGAGGTGCAAGGATCGCGCGGAACTTGACCGGGCGCTCTTCTTCCCGCAACATGCTGGCGTGATAGCAAGCGGAAAAGAATTCTTCCAGCGTCGCCAAGTCGGGCAACAAGTCAGATTTCCGAACAGCATCGGTCTCGTTGTTCCAACGGTCTTGCACGAACAAGGCCAGGTCGCGCGGATAGGAATAACCGACTGTGGCGCTCTTCAATTCATTTAGAATAGTTTTAATTTCTGGCATGCTTGCTTTCATCAATTGCCGCCGAAGGGCCGATGACTTGGAGATGGTCGAACCAGCCCGAAGCGGAAGCTCGACTTGCTCACTTTTTTAAGATGCGAAACGTGATCGAAATCCGCCGCGCACGAGGAATGAGCACTCCTTTCCACCGATCGCTTTTGCGGCGCGCGATACCATGTTGCCACTCGTAGCGGGCTTCATCGCTTAAGACGAGCAAGCTCCGGCGCTCCAATAGCAGCGTTTCTCGGCGACCGTCCGCAGGTTGGCGAAACTCCATGACGCATGGCGCAAGTAAGCTCAGCGACACGACCTTGCGGTCGAACGGAGGGTAATCCTGGTGGAGAGCGATTCCTTGCCCGGGTTTGTATTCGTTAACCAGCATTTGGTCGAAACGCGTTTCGGCTATCCCTTGCAATTGAAGACGATCAAGGAGGAAATCAGCCCACTTCGGAATAGCTCTATGTTCGTCTGTAGACTTCTTATTGTTGCTGTAGTTAGCTCCAAAGGGTTGACGACGGCGCTCCCAAGAGGTGTCCCAAGCTCCAGTATCAACTGCGCTCGCCAAGTGCAGCTCCTCTGGAGTCGTTACGAATTCGGGGAGGTACTGAAGTCCAGGGATCGAGGGAAGATCCGCGGGAAGCACTGTGATGGGGAAAAGAGTGTTCATGAGCGGTGATTAACGGATTCGACGTTGCCTTGGCTGTCCCTGCGTTGGAACGCCGTGTTTTGAACGGCAGCAAACGATATGCCAATGATGCGGAGCATGGATCCCCGTCGGCATCACCTGCAACGAATATTCCTGTGACATTGGTTTGCCCAAGCGAATCAGACAGCTCCGGAGGAAAGTTCTCAAAGGTCGACTTAAGACGGGGAGAATGTTACCGGCAACCTCTTCGGAAGGAACCGCCGTTAGCGAGTGAGCTCGGGCTCCCCGGACAGTGTTGCGTCTGCCGCCGTCGGAGATTACTGATCCAGTTGGCGAAGCTGGCTCCATGCAGGTGAGCCCGGGACGACGGACTCATTCCGACTCGAGTGGCACAGCTACGATTGCCTCAACACCTTGACCGGGTTCGCTGCGCAGTTCGAAGGTGCCGCCCAGCGACAACACGCGTTCGCGAATCTGGAACAGGCCGAATGAATCTTGGCGCTCCCAGCTTTGTAACGGGTCCAGGCCAACACCTTCGTCGCGTACGACTAAGTTTAACTGACTTAAGCGGCGTGCCAGGCGGATCTCCGCTCGATCGGTATGCGCGTGCTTCACGACATTCAGCAGTAGTTCTCTCACGATATGAAACAGCACGTCACGTAGCATATCCGATCCGGGATCAGCGTTTGTGTCTACGTGGACCGAAACCTTCAAACCATGCAGCTGGTCAAAACGTTCGGCTAGCCATTCGAGGCTGGCGGCCAAACCGAGTTGGTACAACGTCGGGGGGATCAGGTCGCGAGACAATGTACGCACAGTTTCGATCGCGTTTGCCAGCAATTCCCTCAGTGCGGCGGTGTGCTCCCGGATTGTGTGGTCGCAAATTCGAGCATCAATTGTTGCCGTTCGCATTTGCATCGCGATCAGCAGTTGCTGCACATCTTCATGCAGAATACTGGCCAGACGGCGGCGCTCCTGATGCTCGACACGCGTGATCTGAGCAGCGAGGGCCCTCAGACGCTGTTCGTTGACTTCCAAGGCTCTTTCCGCTCGCCTTTGGCTTGTAATGTCGAATGCGGTGCCTCCAACGAACCAGTTGCCAGCGACATCGCGCATGGGGAACTTGAAAGACAAATATTCGTGCCTGCCATCAATCTCCGTTGCCGCTTCATTGAATTGGCCAGCCGATTTCGTCGTCAACACGCTTAACTCATTCCTGCGGTAGATCTCGGCATCTTCCTGAGGAAAAAAATCAAAGTCAGTCTTGCCGATCCAATCGTCGAGCTGGCGACCAAAACGTAGTTCGAGCGTACGATTGACGAAGACGTACCGGCTCTGCTCATCTTTAATAAAAAAAGCAGCTCCATTCTGATCCAGGAACGATCGGAATTGCTCTTCGGTCGCGCGCACGACCGCTGTTGCTTCACGTCTGACCTCGGCAATCGCCAGGTCCGATTCTGCTCGCGCCACAGCCTCTTTCGCTCGCGCTGCTTCTTCCTGTGCTCTTTCCGAGAGCTTACGTTCAGTAATGTCGTTTGACAGAAGTGCGACTTGCCGGCCAACTAGTCCTTTGACTTTGAACGCCGTGATTTCATACAGGCGTTGATCGTTCAGCGTTGTTTCGACTTTGATGAGCTGATCTGTCTCCAGGACTTCCTTGCAATTGTGCGCCCAATTTGCGACCCCACCTGATAGAACCCGACAAATTGACTGACCGATGATGCAACCGTTAAATCTGCCGGTAAAGGCAGCGTTTGCGTCGACGATCACAAACGCTGCCGACTCCGATGCCGACTGGATCTGTTCGACAATACAGCACCCTTCGTTCATCGAGTTGAATAGCGTACGATATCGAGCCTCGGATTCACGAAACGCGAGTTCGGCCCGTTGCCGCTCGGCAAACTCCTGCTGTTCCGCCCGCCGGGCCAGGATGGCGTCCTCCATGAGGTTCAGCGCCGCCCGCCGCGCATGATGGCTGGCTTCGCGATCGCATCTGGCCGTTGCCAACTGCTTACGCACCTCCGCTTCGCGTTGCTGAGTCTCGACTAATTCACGCTGTAGAGCCTCGCACCTCTGCAGTAAGGAGCGTGCATCTAACGAGTCGCCGTCTGCCGCAGAACTTTCTGGACGACCGGAAACTCGCGTATTACTCTCGACGGTTGATTCCATGATTTATCGTCTGTGCATTTGCCTTGTTACGGCTACCGCCGCCAAATCTTATTGTGCTGATTATCCATTCCCGAAGCGCCACCGGCAATGTGATTCCACCGATGCAGTCATTTCGACTCATCAACCAGTCGCATCCCAAGTCGGTGGTTGACCTCGCGGTCAGCCCCCATAAAATGCGGTTGATTGTTTTTGTCATCTTCCCAGAAGAATCTGTCGGCGTCCGTAACGGACGCCAGGAAACTGCGTCAAAAGATCTTCTCCCATGGATAGCCCCATTGCACCAATCGATGCCAGTGTGAACAAGATACTCTTGGTCGATGATCACCCAGCAATCCGCGAAGCCTTGGCATTGCGAATTGCTGAACATTCCGATCTAGCGGTCTCTCGTGAGGCGCACTCAATCGCGACGGCGCTCGAGGCACTGCGGACACAACGGCCAGATGTTGTCATTGTCGATATCACATTGAAGGATGGAAATGGCATCGAGTTGATCAAGAGCATTCAAGCCCACGATGACTCGATTCGGATCCTGGTCTGTTCGATGCATGATGAAGCGATCTATGCTGAGCGGGCGATTCGCGCCGGAGCGATGGGATACATCACCAAAGAGCACGCCACGACTGAGATAATCCAAGCTATCCGGCGCATTATCGATAACAAGTTGTATATCAGCGATCAACTGGCCGAGGCACTGATGCACCGTTCGCTTGGAAAAGGACAGCCGCGTGCCAACGCCGAGTCTGTGCATCTGTTGTCGGACAGGGAGCTCGAAGTCTTTGAATTTATGGGACAGGGCGTGGAAACGGCCCAGATTGCAGAGCGAATGCACGTCAGTCCCAAGACCGTCGACACATATCGAGCGCGGATCAAGGACAAACTCGGCGTTCAAACGATGGCCGAACTGATTCGGCGCGCTGTCGAGTGGAAGATCGAAAAGAAATGAGACACGGTGTTCTTCGGGCGATTCCGCCGTCTGTAGGATCAGCGATATGTATGGCCTCGAAAACAATATTCGGTCTTTCCGACATCGCGAGCGAGAGCATGACGGGACGACATTAGTTGTCCCATATTCTTAACTTTCGCATTTGGCGCGTCGTTCACGCCCGCCTCCACGCTTGCACGCATTTAGACTCGTGTTGGGCTCCACCATCAGTGCGTCGTCATGATCCTCTGCGTCGAAGCTCTGGCCTCACTGTCGAGTACCCCCGCTTGTTCTAGCTGAATCTGTACAAACGACTGGACTGCATAAGGGTTGTTAATGGCAGCCGACACTTCATCCGCAATAACGGATGCCAGGTGGGAATAAACACTTTCCAACTTCGTTTCGGAAGAACGTAGATCGGCAGTGAGGGGTGGCAGGCGTTGACGCCAAAATATGGATTGCAGCAGTTCCCGGCGGATGAAATCAAAAAAATCGATTGCCGTCGTGGCTTTCACCCCGACTGACAGCGAAATCGAGTCAGTCGCTGCTGCCGTGCGATGCCAGAATCCGCTAGGAATGTAAAGCCAGTCCCCCGCACTGAGCTTGCAGTGCTGAATCGGCATAATTTCGCGTTCGTAACGCTGATTGAGAGGTATCGTTTCGATTAACGGCAGCGGATTGACAGTATTCTTTCGAAGATACCAGTCCTTTTCGCCGGACGTTTGCAGTACGAACACTTCTTCGGCATCGTAATGCCATCCGAAGCCGGGATGACGGGCCGGCGTGCAGTAAAGGTGAATGTCAACAGGTGCCGCAAACACATTGGCGAAGCGCTGGGCCAAGTCAGCAAGTGTCGGGTCACTACGTTCGGCATGACGTACGCCGATGGTGTAGCCGTCATTGAGGAGCGGCGCAGCCGCGTCCAGAGTCTTTGGAAATGTGCCGGAATACTGGGTGCCACAGCGCCCGATGAAGACATCGCTGTCCGGGTGCTGAATCAAACGCTCCAGTACCCCCCAGTCACCGAGCCCAGCTAATGCCTTACAGCCATCAACCCTGGCAAATGGAAGTTTGAGATAGTAATCATC
>JAQGHS010000449.1 GCA_028291605.1 Planctomycetaceae bacterium
CGCTGGAGACTTTGTTGCGCGAATTGAACAAGGCACGATAGTGCGGCTGACGGGAGGGCGAGGCTCCTGCCGAGCCGCGAAGTCTGGTGGGGTCGAAAGACCAAGCGGCTCGGCAGGAGCCTCGCCCTCCCATCGACCGTAATTACGATCAGCCTGCCGATTTCGATTGCCGACTGCGGACAACAGCCCGGCTGGGTGCAGCCAACCGGACTGTCGCCACTGCAGACCCTGCACGACTAGATTCGCGAATTGGCGCGGTCTATCCGCCAATCTGCGAACGCTTGAATCACGTAGAAGAAGACCGGCGTCAGGAAAATTCCGAACAGCGTCACGCCCAACATCCCCGCGAACACCGCCGTCCCCAAGGTACGCCGCATTTCCGCCCCGGCTCCTTCGCCCAGCACCAGCGGCACAACGCCGAAGATGAACGCCAGGGACGTCATGATGATCGGCCGCAGACGGAGCTTGCATGCTTCCAGGGTCGCTTCGAAGCGGTCGACACCCGCCTGATGCCGGGCGCGGGCAAATTCCACGATCAGAATGGCGTTCTTACAGGCCAACCCCACGAGCACTACGAACCCGATCTGCGTGAAAATGTTGATGTCCATCCTAGCAAAGATGACACCCGCGATGGAGCAGAGCAGACACATCGGTACCACGAGAATCACCGCCAGCGGCAGCGACCAGCTTTCGTACTGAGCTGCCAGCACCAGGAACACCAGCACGACCGCCAGGATGAACGCATACATCGCCGTGTTGCCCGCCTGCAATTGAAGCAAGGCCAGTTCGGTCCATTCCGCCTTCATCGACTGGACGAGGTTTTCGTTGCTAACCCGGGCCAGTTCCTCAATCGCCTGTCCCGAGCTTGTGCCAGGGGCCGAGTTCGCATTGATAATCGCGGATGAATAGAGGTTGTAGCGGACCAGCATCACGGGACCGCTGACTTCACGGACACTCGCCACTGCGGACAGCGGGACCATGGCATTGTGATCGTTCCGCACCTTCAGCCGCTTCAGGTCATCAATCTTCATCCGGAACTGCGTGTCGGCCTGCACATTGACCTGCCAGGTGCGGCCGAACTTGTTGAAATCGTTGACATACAGCGATCCAAAATAGATTTGCAGCGTATTAAAGACTTCAGCCAGCGAGACGCCCATGGTCTTGACGGCATAGCGGTCAATGTCAAGAAACAGCCACGTCGTGTCGGCCCGGAAGCTGGAAAAGACGCCCTGCAACTGGTGAGATGCGGCAGCCTCATCGACCACCTTCTGGCTGACCTTCTGCAGTTCATCCAGGCCGTTCTCGCCGCGATCTTCGATCACGATCTTGAAGCCACCCGCCGTACCCAAACCGTCGATCGGTGGGGCTCCCAGGACATTCACCAAACCGTCCGGAATCGCCTCGTCCAAGTCACGCTTCAATCGGGCTGCAATCACATCACCCGTGAGGCTGTGGGACCGTTCATGGAAATCTTTCAGCATCACATACATGGAACCAAAGTTGGGGGCGTTGGCCCCCAGCAGGACAGACTGTCCGGCAATCGCCACCGTGTGATTGACGCCGGGGCTTTTGCCGGCGATTTTCTCAATCCGCTGCATCATCTGAATCGTACGATCCAGCGATGAGGAATCGGGCAGTCGCACATTCACCAGCAGGTAGCCCTTATCCTGCGAGGGAATAAACCCCGTCGGCGTTTTGACGAACAAGTCGTAAGTCAGATACAGCAGGCCGCCATAGATGCACAACACCAGGAAACTGCCTCGCAGCAGCCAGCCCACTGAAGCCACATAGGCGTCGGTCGTCGCATTGAAACCGCGGTTGAAGACCCGGAAGAACCAGCTCAGCAGGATGTTGACCAATCGACTGACCAGCCACCCGACCAGCATACCCAAGACCACTGCAATCACGGGCAGCCACGGGCGAATGTCAAACGCCAACCTCGCAAAGTAGGGCTCGAATTCGGTTCGCATCCATCCGGGCAAGAAGGCATAGGCGGCCCAGGCAACAATCAAAATAATGCCCGGTCGAGGCAACGCCTCACCATGGCCCTGGGTCTTCGGACGCAGCAAGAGCACCGCCAGGGCCGGACTGAGGGTGAGTGAATTGAATGCCGAGATAATCGTCGAAATGGCAATCGTCAGGGCGAACTGACGGAAGAACTGACCGACTATTCCGGAGATAAACGCACACGGCACGAACACCGCCGTCAGCACCAATCCCACGGCGATGACCGGCCCCGAGACTTGTTCCATGGCCAGAATTGCCGCGTCGCGGGGCGTCATTCCGTGTTCAATGTGATGTTCCACGGCCTCGACCACGACGATCGCGTCGTCGACCACGATACCAATCGCCAGCACCAGACCGAACAGCGTGAGAGTATTGAGACTAAACCCAAAAGCCGCCATGGTGGCAAACGTACCGACAATGGCGACGGGAACGGCAACCAGCGGGATGACGGCGGCCCGCCAGCCCTGCAAAAACACCAGGACGACGATGGCCACGAGCAATACGGCATCGCGCAGGGCGGAGAAAACTTCGTTCACCGATTCCTGGATGAACGGCGTGGTGTCGTAAACGATTGAGTAATCAACCCCCTTGGGAAACCGCGACTTGAGTTCCTCGACTTTCGCACGCACTTGCTGAGCCGTCCGCAGCGCATTCGAACCAGGCAGTTGATAGACCGACAACGCCACCGACGGCTGGCCGTCCAGCGTACAGACTTGATCATAGCCCAGGGCGCCCAGCTCCGTCCGGGCGACGTCACGCAGGCGAGTGATGCGGCCGTTGGCGTCGGCCTTAATGATCATCTCGCTGAATTGCTGATCTTCGGCCAATCGGCCCAGTGTCGTCATTGTGTATTGAAACACCTGGCCATCCGGAGCAGGGGGTTGGCCGATCTGTCCGGCAGCGACCTGGATGTTCTGTTGTTCGATGGCACGCACGACGTCGCTCGCAGCCAGATTCCGCCCCGACATCTTTTCAGGATTCAACCAGACCCGCATGCTGTAGTCGCGCTGACCCATGAAGGAAATGTCGCCCACGCCGGCCAGGCGGGACAGTTCATCACGCAGCTGAATCGTTGCGTAATTGCTGAGATACAAGTTATCGCGGCTGAGATCGGGAGAAAACAGGTTGACGATCATCAGCACGCTGGGCGATTTCTTTTTCACCGTCACTCCGCGGCGAGTGACCAGCGGCGGCAGAATTGGCTGGGCCAGCGCCACGCGGTTCTGCACCAGCACCTGGGCCAGGTTGAGATCGGTGCCGGATCGAAACGTGACAGTCAGCGTGTAGTTACCGTCGTTGGTGCATTGCGAAGACATATACATCATGCCTTCGACGCCATTCACCTGCTGTTCAATCGGCGCGGCAATCGTATCGGCAACGACCTTGGAATTCGCACCGGGATAAACAGCGGACACTTCAACCGTCGGCGGAGTGATCTCGGGATACTGGGTCACCGGCAGCGTGAACACCGCAATGCCGCCGGCCAACGTGATGATGATCGACAACACCGACGCGAAGATCGGTCGATCGATAAAGAAGCGTGAAAACATAAGGGCGACTCACTTGGCAGGACTGTATCTCAAATTCGGCCACCTGCCCAGGATCTTCTGAGGCGAGCGTCCGGCGCCGTAAAAATAGTTACGGGGCGGATGGTTGTTAGCGACGATCGAAATCCTTAGGCGGTCGGTTGTGTCGGTGGTGGATTTACCGTCAGGGCCGCAGTCTTGGCTTGCATCGTCCCCGCTGGTTGGGGCTCCCGCGGACGATTCTCTTTCCAACGCTGCCAGGCATCTGCCAGCGGGCGTCGCAGAAAACCGAAGCTGATCATGTCCATCCCCAGTTTTCCAATTCCCGGAAAGGTTCCGCTGGAAAACAGATTACGATGGGCCAGCCAATCGACGACATAGAAGAAGACCGGTGTCAAAAAGATACCGAAAAACGTCACGCCCAGCATGCCGCTGAACACGGCCGTTCCCAACGCCCGCCGCATCTCGGCACCTGCACCATGTGCCGCCACCAGCGGCAACACGCCCAGGATAAAGGCGAACGACGTCATCATGATGGGCCGCAGTCGCAGTTCGCACGCATGGAGTGTGGCTTCGCGCCCATCCACGCCGGCGTCGCGCCGGGCCTTGGCGAATTCCACGATCAGAATGGCGTTCTTACACGCCAAGCCAATCAGTACGACGAATCCAATCTGCGTAAAAATGTTGATATCCAGCTTCATGTAGGCCACGCCCGCAATCGAGCTCAGCACGCACATCGGCACGACCAGGATGACCGCCAGCGGCAGCGTCCAACTCT
>JAQGHS010000461.1 GCA_028291605.1 Planctomycetaceae bacterium
CGAGTTCTTCCTGCCGCTGCGTCCCAAACAGGTGCAACGCTATGAGTTGCCCGGCATTCGGGCTTATAATTTCATGCTCAGCGATGTTCTGGGAGGCGGAGCCAGTCGTTCACTTCGAGTCGACAGCCAGGGCAAAACGCTAGGAGTGGCGATCCTCAATATGGAAGTCCCCGTTCCAGCCAACATGGCCGAGATGCTGCGATCTCACACCGACAAGCTTGAGCCGTAGGATGGGCACTCCTGCCCGTCTCTGATTCAATCCGGCAGGCAGGTCATCGAGTAGATCAGGATCACGACAAACGTTACTCTGAGTTTTTTCTATTAGAAGCCCAAATACAGACGGGCAAGAGTCCATCCTACACGGTATTTCGGAGCCAACCATGCGAATCGTAGCCGGCGGGATCTCACACGAAACGAGCACGTTTGCGAAGTCGCCCACGACGCTCGCCGACTTCGCCGCGGGGTTTGGCTTTTTTCGAGGTCCCGCGGTCATCGAACGGTTTCGCGGTGCCAATATCTGCACCGGCGGATTCATCGACGGGGCGGAGAAACACGGCTTCGAACTCGTCCCATTGATGTGGACGTTCGCCTATCCCAGTGGACTCATTCCGCGCACCGTCTACGATGCTCTGAAAGGCGAGTTTCTCGAACGACTGGCCCAAGCCCAGACTGCCGGGCCGGTCGATGGCGTGTTGCTCGATCTACACGGAGCGATGGTCGCCGAGGGGATCGCGGACGGTGACGGCGACTTCATCGCTGCCGTACGCCAGACCGTCGGCCCCGACTGTCCGATCGTCGTCACGTTTGATCTGCACGGCAATCACACTCAGTTACGGGTCTCCGCGTCGACCGCGATCATCGGATTCGACACGTACCCGCATGTCGACATGGCCGAACGCGGACGCGAGGCGGCCGATTTGATGGTCCGGATCGTGCGTGGCGAAGTCCGACCCGTCATGGCTTTCCGTCAGATGCCATTCTTCTGGAGTGCTGCGGCCCAAGTCACAGCTCACCCCCCGATCGACGAAGCATTTCGCTTGGTCCACGCTGCCGAACAGCGACCGGGGATCTTGTCGATCACACTGGCGACCGGTTTCCCGTGGGCCGACGTGCCCAACATGGGGCCGTCAGTAATTGTCGTCGCCGATCGCGATCAGCAGCTGGCCGAACAGACCGCCACCGAATTGAGTGACTGGATTTACGCCCGACGCGAACGCTGGTACCGCCAACCGCTGACCACTCGGCAGGCGCTCGAAGCCGGCGCGACTGCGGGGCGTTATCCCATCATGTTGGCCGACATGGCTGACAATACTGGGGGTGGAGCGTCCGGTGATTCAACCGAAGTCCTGCAGACATTTCTCGACCTGAAACTGACCGATGCCCTGCTCTTATACATGGTCGATCCCGAAGTCGCTCAGCAGGCCCATGCGGCGGGTGTTGGCAGTCGACTGAGGCTGTCTATCGGAGGCAAATCGGATCCGATGCAAGGACCACCGGTCACGGCCGACGCGGAAGTGAAGGCCCTCTCCAACGGCCGATTCACTTATGACGGCCCGATGTACGCGGGGCTGACGGGCGATCTCGGAACGTCAGCCTGGCTGAAGATTGACGGTGTCAACGTGGTCGTGGTCTGCGGTCGGGCACAACCTCTCGACCAGGCCTTCGCGAGATCACTCGGCATTGATTGCGCACAAATGAAGTACATCTCCGTAAAGTCCGCCGTTCACTTCCGGTCAGGCTTCGAGCGACTCGGCGGATCGATCTACAACATCGATGCCAGAGCCGTCCACACGCACAACTTCGGAGCCCTGAACCATCAACACCGCCGGCATCCGATGTATCCGCTGGAATGAAAGTCGTTGATCGCTCCGCGATCGAAACGCGATCGCAGTAGCGAGGTGGGATAGGAGTTGACGTTGCATGTTATTCAGCGTCACTACCGCGAATGCGTTTCGATCGCGGAGCGATCAACGACTTTCATACTTCAATCCAGATTGAGCACCAGATTCGGTTCGGCCTTCTGAATTGACTGCTTCAACGGAGTGACCTTGGCCGAGCCGTACTTCTTGAGTGCCTCCTGGACTTCTTTCGACAGTGCGAGCTTGCCGGCCCGGAACTGCATTTCTTCCTGCGGCGTCTCCGGGACGAATTCGATCCACACTTTGTAGTCACCGGACAGCACGCCATCCTTGTCAGCGGAATAGAGTAAGCTAAAACGACCGTCGGCATCGGCCTTGCCGGAAGACGGACGTCCCCCAGTCACCGGCTCGAAATGCACCCTCACATCGGCCAGCGGCTCACCGGCGCGGTTCAGCGTGCCCGAGACGGGATAAAATACCGGTCCCGCCGCGCGCGAGCAGCCTCCGGTCACTCCACAAATCATGACGAGAGCCAAGATCCGGAGACTCCCGCGGCCGTTCGAATTCGGAGACCAGTGAAGCACGGTAATTCTTTCCACTTCAAGCCGCGGACTCCACTTAAAACTCGCCCACGACTTCGCCCCCGCCTCGAGAAAAGAGCGCGATATACACCGTCATGCTGATGTTGTCGCTGATGAACTTGAGATGCCCGTCAGTAAAGATCGTCTGGACGCCACCCGTGTGATTGCCACCTGCGGCCCGGTTGTTGTACACGTGCGTGTCAGGGACATCGATCGTGCTGGCATCGACGTAGCCTTCCGAGGGATGGTGCACGAAGAGAAAGGAATTCGAGCCCGTGTTCTGGTCGAGCCAGCTATGATTTTGCGTGTGAGCCAGTTCGAGAAACAGGAACGTATTACTGGTCCCGTCAGTCACATCTCGGAATCGAACCCGGCTGTTAACATATCCCATGCCGTCCATACCCGTTTGATTGCGTTCCGGACAGCAGGCTCCCGTTCCCCCGTTAATCCCATAGTCCTTCTGCTGAGTCGTGGGCTGCACGCGCGGCACGGAGGGACAGGTCAAGACGGCAGGCATCGAATTGGCTGCGAGCTGATTCGCGGCATTACCTTGATTCGTGTAGACCGTCCCGCTTTCACTGAAGCTGTAGGCAAATGCCGGAACGTTGAAGTTGATCTGATTGAAGACATTCGTGCCATCCATCTGCGGCAAAATCATGGCCGCCCAACTGAAGTGTCCATAGGGGCAGCACGATCCCACCCGCGGATCACTCCACCCAGCGGGGAAATTACTGTCTCCCGACATCGGCCCCGTGCTGCCCGGTGGGAAGCAGCCGTGTGACGAATCGTAGTTATGCATGGCAGTGACGAGTTGGTGCAGGTTGTTCGCACATTGCGAACGGCGGGCCGCCTCGCGCGCCTGCTGGACGGCTGGCAGCAACAAGGCGATCAGTACCGCGATGATCGCAATCACCACCAGTAATTCGATCAGTGTAAAGCCTCGCGAACGCTGACGTAGGCTCATGATAAGATTTCCCGAGATATAAATGAACGTAGGAACAATAGCTCAACAAGAACGGAAATCCCCAGATCGGGGCAGACTTCTTAAAGAATCGGACAAAAGACAATGCTGCAAATATCGAACCTAACACACTTAGTAGCGTTTATCAAGACGTGATAATTTATGTAATCGGATATATGAGATATCAACGCTTCTGCATGTGATGAGTCCGAAAATGCGAGCGGCGATGGCGGCGAATCAGATTTCACCCTGCAGGGGTGAGGACAGGGACTTGAGACCCGTCCTACGGCAACCGGCAGCATGTTGGACTGCACGGCGGCGCATCGCTCGGCGGGCAGGCTGCGGACATCGACAAGCCGCCGCTGACGTGAGCCGCATGCGCACTGATCAACTTCTCAAGCTTCGTTGATTCGCACTTCGGACACGCGGGCTTCTCGCTCGCTCTTACCAAGACCTCAAATTCCTGCTCGCAAGCCTGGCAACGGTATTCAAATAATGGCATCGGAAACTGCTCCTGCTGTGGCGGCCAATACAAGCTCGAAGCGCAAGCGAGTGCATGCTGTTCGGTGTTTTAGCGCAATGCACTCGCTTGCGCTTCGAGCTTGTATTTTCGAGGTCTACCTTTAAAACTGCTAAAACTGCTTCAGGAATTTCACGTCATTGTTGGTGAAATGGCGGATGTCCTGGATGTTGTGGCGACGCATGCAGAACCGCTCCATACCGAAGCCAAATGCAAACCCGCTGACTTGTTCCGGATCGTAGCCGACGGTTCGCAAGACGTTGGGGTCAACCATTCCCGCACCGCCGATTTCGACCCAGCCTCCGCGCATCCCTTCCCAACTCATGTCGACTTCGACAGACGGCTCCGTGAATGGGAAGAACGACGGGCGGAACCGGAGCGTCACCTCGTGGCCGAGGTAGGCTTCAGCAAACAACCGCAACACAGTCTTCAGTTCGGCCATGTTGACCGTCTCGCCAATCATCAGGCCTTCCATTTGATGGAACATGCAATGATGGGTGGCGTCGATCACATCGGGCCGATAGACCCGTCCGATTGAGATCACCCGGATCGGGGGCGGCGTCTGTTCCATCACTCGGATCTGTACGGTCGACGTCTGGCTGCGCAGGAGCATCGCCCCGCCCGCACTGACTCCGGCCGCGGCCAGATAGAACATGTCCAGCGGGTCACGAGCCGGATGGTCCTCGGGGATGTTCAAGGCGTTGAAGTTGTGGAACTCGTCCTCAATTTCCGGCCCTTCCACGACCGTGAAACCGAAGCGGCCCATGATGTCTTTGAATTCGGCGATCGTCTGCATCAGGGGATGCCGGCGACCGACCCGCGGACGGATTCCCGGTAGCGTGATATCGAGATCACTGGCAGCAGACTTGGGCCGGCTGAGGACCCGGCGCCGGGCTTCCAGAGCCGCGCTGACCGCCTCTTTCACTTCGTTGAAACGCTTGCCAACCAGCGGCTTTTCTTCCTTAGTCGCCTTGCCCAGTAGTCCCTGCAAATCTCGCATCCGGCCGTTCTTGGCACCGAGAAACTCGATGCGCACGGTTTCTAAATCCTCAGCGGTGGCTGCGGACTGCAATGCGGTGAGAGCTTGCGATTCGTAGTCGGTGAATTGCTGCATCAGATCCATGGTGCATCCATTCCTAACCTTCCCAATGCCAACAGGGTGCTCAACCTGAACCAAACGGCAAACCAGAGAGCTGGCCGATGGGCTGGGTTGAGCACCCTGTGGTGTCTTCAACGGCGGGTGTCTTCAACAGAAGTTTGTCGTCAGGCGGCAGCCTTCGCCGTGCTCTGCTTGGCAATCTCAACCAGTTCGTCAAAAATCTGCGGTTCGAAGATGGCGATTTCGCTCAGCATCTTGCGATTCAGCTTGACGTTAGCCAAGTCCATCCCGTGGATAAACACCGAATAGGACATCCCGCGAGCCCGCACTGCAGCGGTGATACGGGTGATCCACAGGGCCCGCATGTCGCGCTTCTTGAGGCGACGATGGACCCAGGCGAACACGCGTGCGCGGATAATTGTTTCACGGACGGTACGATACAACTTGTGCCGCCCCATCACGTTACCGCTAGCTTCACGGAACAGGCGGCGTTTGGCCTTGCGACGGGCACTACCTTTACGAACTCTCATGGCAACTCAAAACCTGATTTCAAACGAGTGAGGAGCGTTACCGCCCTCTGAAGTCACAACTGTCATACGGTTCGATCCGCGAATCCGTACGTCGTGCTGAAGCCATCCTCACTCGACTAGAGCGGACAGAATTCAGCCAGCGTGGCTGATTAGACCTTGCACTTTACAGTGCACTTTAACGGTGCACTTGAGCGGTCAACCTCCCGGAGCCAACCCCATCCGAATGATGGCGGCCATGGTGCCGTCCACCACGTTGTCTTGACGCAAGCCGCGTTTCCGCTTGGGAGACTTGCTGCTCAAGATGTGCCCACGAAAAGCACTTTTGTGCTTAATCTTGCCCGAAGCGGTCACTTTGAACCGCTTCTTCATCCCTTTGTGTGTCTTTTGCTTGGGCACGATCCCGCCCTCTTTATCTCAAAAAGGTGACTTGTCGATCATCCGGATCGCTCCAGATGATTCATCCTATCTCAAACGACGACCACTCTGACGGTTCAGAACCGGCTCTTCCATCTGCCCCATCAAATCAACAAACCGCCCGGAGGCGGCTTGGAAGCGGGGGATTATAACAGCCGCCTGACGCTTTTCGCCAGCGATCGACACAAAAAAACCACGACTTCCAACAACCCGTAGCAGAAGTCGCCAGACTTCTGGCCGCAGTCTATCGACTAACGCCACCAGTCAACCGCCGGAATTCTGGCGAACTCCACTGCCTATCAAACCACAACCCATGACACCGTAATTACTTCGGTGCCAGAATCGCACTCATTTTCTTCTTACCTTCCATGAGGGGCGAACGCTCTACCTTCGCCACATCATCCAACTTCGCGATGACGTCCATCAGGACTTCGCGACCGAGATCAATATGGGCCATTTCGCGCCCTTTGAACTCGATGTTGACCTTCACCTTATCTTTGTCGGACAAAAACTGCCGCGCCTGGCGGAGTTTTACGTCAATATCATGATCACCGGTCTTGGGGCGGAGGCGAATTTCCTTCACTTGGACCTGGTGTGTCTTCTGGCTTTTAGCTTGCTTACGCTTTTGTTCGTATTTGAACTTTCCATAGTCCAAAATACGACAGACCGGCGGTCGTTCGTCTGGAGCGACTTCCACCAGGTCCAATCCTGCTTGTGCTGCGACTTCCAAAGCGGCGTCGGTCGCCAGGACTCCCAACATTTCTCCATCTGCGTTGACCACTCGCACGGGCGAAATGCGGATCTGGTCGTTAATCCGATGATGCGTTTCGATAGCAAAAACCTCGTTTAAACCTAGGCCTGGATCATTTTAGCCTGTCAATTCGGGTCACTTAACAGTGAAACATCCCGTCAACCGGCTTCCAGAAAAACGATCCTGAAACACCAATAGCGGCTCAGCCCAATCGACTTGGACCAGCCGGATTTGATTCTTACGTCTTAAATGCGGCACTTTGCGGACGAATTGGAAGACCAGCGTGCCGAGCAGGTCGATTTCGGTCAGGCAGGGGGCCTGGAAGAAAATCTCACCACTCTATTTCGGCGATTTGAAGCTGGCCGTTGAATCCGATGCGAAAATGACACGACGAAAAACCGTCAAACTTCGCACTAAATCTCACTTGTACCCACGCTCCGCCAGCAAGTCAAGAAGTCTCCGTGGTTTTGAGGTAAGTTAGGACGGACTTAGCCGAAGTCGCTCAGTCGGCGGGAGCGGTCACCTGCGACTGACATGAACCGTGGACCTTTTCCTGCGATGGAGGGCTCATAGAATTTAAGCGCGGGCCTTCGTTTTCAAAGGAGAACATCATGAGACAAACGAATGGCAAGTCTCAGGTCCAGGAGGATCGAGACGTTCGGGAACGTGATACCCAGGTGATTGAGGAGGATAAGATCGGTTCAGTGCAGAAGCAGGGCTCGCAACGGGGAGCACAAACCCAATCGTTCGGGAAGCCTGATCCCGATCAGCCGTCTCCGCAGACGGACACCTACGACGATCCGGGTGAAAACGCTGCGGCAAACGAACCAGAGTCCTGCGGATGTGAGGGAGATCATGGACGATAAAAAAAATCGAGGCGAACCAGATCGGTCTCGGATCAACATGAATGAACCTTATGAGGCCCAGTACTGGTCCAAGAAGTTTGGCATGACTCCCGAAAAACTGCGAGAAGTCGTGCAACGCGTGGGCACTTCTCCAGCTGAGGTAGGGAAGGTCTTGGGCAAGTAATGACATCATCCACCAACTGTCCAGAGCCCCGCCGAAAGGTGGGGCGTTTTTTTGGGAAATCAACATGTTGCCTAATCCTGAAGTGGTTCCGCCCGATCCGCCCGAGATCGAGCCCCCGGAAAAGAAAGTGGATCGGCCGGACATCGATCCCAAACCACCGACGCCTCAACCGGTCGAGCCCAAAGATGTGCCGCCTCCGGAGACGACATGAAGTCGAGTTCCTGATTAATATGGGACATGGCTGTCCGAACGAAGTTCAAGGTGCTACGGGGCTGTGACCCCGGGCGGGGTCGCAGTGAGTAGCCTGTCGATGAAGGCAGCGACGCCACCGGTGGTCCTTTGATCGTTAATTCTCTCCCGGGTAAATACTGCTCGGTTCGCCGCATCATAGTCCTTCCGCGGGACCTCTCACGTCTATTAACGGTGTTTTCACATCGACCGCGCCATTTCTTAATTAGTGCGGATTAATCTCAGCCCACTTCAAGAGTATCGATGCACATGTTCTTTCGTCAGGCTGCCAGCGTACGGCGTGCCCGCTGCCGTCACGTAGATTCCGTACGAGAGTGAGTATTCATGAATTGGAACAGTCTTAGGCACCAATGGGTAACGGGACTGATTGTCGCCGTGTGTCTATCGCTGGCGTCTTGTGGCAGCGATCGGCGGCTGGCCGTGTATCCGGCCAAGGGGACGATCTCGTTGAACGGCAAGCCGCTTCCCAATGCAACAGTCATTTTTCACGCGGAATTTCCTTTGGAAGGACCCGATGGTAAACCAGCGCCAGTGCCCGGTGGGTATTCCAATTCTGAGGGTCTGTTTACGGTTTCGACCTATGGTGCTGGCGATGGGCTGCCGGAAGGGGAGTACCGGGTTACGGTGAGCTGCGAAGATCGGACCGCCAAACCGGTGCAAGAGTCTTATCCCGAATTGCTCCCCATTGTTTATCAAGATCCAACCAAGTCGGGACTGACCGCCTCCATCTCCGGCGGGCAGAACGAATTGCCGACATTTGAACTCAAGCGCTGACCGCCTTGGTCGTCCGCCAATGCACGGTCTGTTTGCAGTGTGTATCGATTATTGTCCACTCATCTTCTCCACTTAAGGATCGTCCCATGTATCAAGGCGAGACGAAGCGCCGGCGCGGTTTCACGCTGATTGAATTGCTGGTGGTGATTGCCATCATCGCCGTTCTCATTTCCTTGCTGCTCCCCGCTGTCCAACAGGCTCGCGAAGCCGCCCGGCGGACTCAATGCAAGAACAACTTGAAGCAAATGGGGCTGGCGATCGCCAACTATGAGAGCACGCATAGCGTCTTTCCTCCGGGGCGAATCTCGGATGCCTCCACCGACTGGCACAGTTGGACGACCCTGATTCTGCCCTATATTGACCAAGGGACGATGTACAACCAATACAACTATAATGTCCTGTGGAATGATCCCCTGAATGCGGCCATGGTGGGAACAAAACTCCCCTTCTATCTCTGTCCGTCGAATCCTGTGGATAACGGCGTGGATTCGCTTTCCGCCAATAGTCCCAAACCGTCCGCAGGGAACTACACCGCCATCGGTTCGTTGAGCGACAAGTACTACCTGGCACTGGGTTACTCCAAAACGGTCGGTGCGTCGAACTACAGCGTGTTTGCCGACAAGAATATGACCGCTCCTCGGCAAGGCGTGTTCGGTAAGCTCAAAGACGATTCGACCAATGCCAAGATCCGATTCGCCAGCATTACTGACGGCGCGTCGAATACCGCCGCCGTGATTGAATCGGCCGGTAACCCGTTTTGGTATGGTCCGCAGAAGCAGCAGTTTACGTCCCCCGCGTACGATTCGGCTCCGGCCGGGCCGAGCGGTGCCGACAAAGAGTACACGCTGGTGGGCGGCGTTTATGCCTACAACGGCGGCACCGGTTGGGCCGATCCAGGGCGAATCTCGGGCGTGAAGGGCTGCAGTGCCGCGGGCACCCAGCGCGGCGGCACACCCTTGAAACCGATCAACGGCTGCAACGACAGCGAAGGCTACAGCTTCCACGTCGGCGGGATGCACGCCGTCTTCGCCGATGGCAGCGTTCGCTTCGTCTCGGAAAATATCGAAGCCACAACCTGGGCCGCGCTCGTCACGCGGGCCGGCGGCGAGACGGTCGGAGAGTTTTAGAATTCCCGACACAACCGGTTGAGGGCAGTTCAGAAGTGATGTAATAAAGAGCAGCATGATTTAGATTTAGAACGCCTCTCAAGACCAAGAACTCATTGCCGATCGTTGGGGAACGAGAGCAGGTGTCTTTAACCACGAATAACTCGAATGACACGAATTGGGCAGGCAGTTCCCCAATCCTGACTGGCAGTGTTCAGGATCCATATTCGTGTCATTTGTGTGATTCGTGGTTCACACTCTGCCTCCCGGTTGCTCCCCTCACACTCTCATACCCTCACACTCTCATACCCAAAGCACAGCCATGTCATCATTCAACAGGAAGTCGGTCGCCGGACGCTGCGGCACGGCTCTCATCGCCGTAATCATGATTACGTGCCTCTCCTTGAACGCCGCACGGCTCCAGGCGGATGAAGAGCCGATTTCGCCCAAACGGCAACTGCTCGTTGAAGCCTCCCGGGACCAGGACGATGTCTGCTTCTGGGTTCATCCTCACGATCACGCTCAAAGCACGATTATCGCTTCCGACAAAAGCGCCAATTTCTTGTTCGTTTACGAATTGAACGGAAAACTTCTGCAACAGGTCGCCGTTACCAAGCCGGGCAACATCGACCTCCGCCAGGGAGTAAAACTGAATGGACAACTCACCGATGTCGTCGTCGTGAATCAACGCAGCGGCGGGTTCAAATTGTGCGTGTTCCGCGTCAATCCAGAATCACGAAAACTGGAGCGACTCGATGCGGATAATCTGCTGACTGGTCCGAATTATGGCGGCTGTTTGTACCTGAGCCGGCTGACTGGCCAGTTGTCATTTCTCTGCACTTCAGAAGTGGGTACCGTCGAGCAGCATGAAATCTCTGGCAATGATCAAGGTGGCGTGGTCGGTAAGAAGCTGCGGTCATGGCCTGTCGGCAAATGTGAAGGAGCCGTTGCCGACGATCAAACCGGCACGTTTTACATCGCCGAAGAAAAGCGGGGGATCTGGAAAGTCGGAGCCGAACCGGGCGGAGCCACTCCCGGCGAATTGATTGCCAAGGTGGGGAAAGACGACGATCTGACCGGTGATCTCGAAGGCCTGACGATCTTTCGTCAACGCGACGGAGCTGGATGCCTGATCGTCTCGGATCAGCAAAGCCACCGCTTTGTGGCGTTTGACCTGGCTGCCCCCCACAAACGTCTGGCCGAATTTCGTATCGCCGGGGTCCAGCAAACAGACGGGATCGATCTGCTGCCGATTGCTCTGGGCCCGGACTTCCCCGAAGGAGTGTTTGCCTGTCACAACGATCTGGGACAGCGTGCCGTCCAACTGAGTTCCTGGGCTGACATTCGCCGCCTACTCCCGTTGCCGAAACTGAAGCCGTAAACTCAGGGGTGCTCAGATTCTTTCGCGTCCAGCTGTCAATTGGCGAAGAAGTCCTCGGGCGCATGTTGAAACAATTAGGGAACAACAAGTCACAGAATGACGCAGTGGCATCTTGAGCTCTCTGTTTCATTTTGCCCTCTGTTTCTATTGATTCTCTCGTGCCAACGTGAA
>JAQGHS010000490.1 GCA_028291605.1 Planctomycetaceae bacterium
CCGGGATTGATGCACGGTCTGTCTCTATGGGTCACGAAATGCACGATCCGTCCGCGTCGCCCGAGTGCGCTGCGGACAATTGGGCAAATTCGCGGCGGCAAAGCGGATCGAGTACCCGCCAGTTCCCCCGAGCTGGCAGTCGCGTCCACTGTGATGAAACATCCATACCGATTCCAACTGCTGGCACCTCAGCCAGTCCCGTTGCGAATCAACGTATGTGGACTGCAACAACACCGAAATCCGCACCAGTCGACGCCACGATTTGCCACTGAGTCAACCACGGAGGGTTGTATGACAACACAGACAGAGAACGACGTCAGTGACATCTGGACGGCACTCAAGCTGGATCCTGAAAATCAGGATTTGCGCAATGTCCTGATTGAGCGCTACCTTCCCTTAGTGCGTTACAACGCCGACCGCGTCTGGGCCAAGTTGCCGGACGGCGTTGACTTGAACGATCTGATTTCTGCGGGCGTATTCGGCTTGATGGATGCCATCGAAGCCTTTGATATGACTCGCGGGGTCAAATTCGAAACGTACTGTGTGCCGCGTATTCGCGGTGCGATGCTGGACGAATTGCGAACGATGGACTGGGTCCCCCGCCTGGTCCGCAGTAAAGCCAGCAAGATGGAAGCCGCTCGTAAACAGGCAGAAGCCGAATTCGGTCGTCCCCCGACCGATGGCGAGATCGCCGTCAAGCTGGAACTGCCGCTCCCCGAATTCGAAAAGATGAAGGCCGAAGCCAGTGCGGTGGGCCTCGTCAGCTTGAACAAGAAGTGGTACGAGACCGACAGCTATAAAGACGTGCGAGAAATCGATATCGTCGAAGATAGCAAAGGCGAAGATCCGACCCGCGGCATTCAAAAGCGGGATCTGATGAAGCTGGTCACCAAGGGCCTGAACCGCAACGAACGACTCATCATCATCCTCTATTACTACGAGGAACTGACGATGAAAGAAATCGGTCAAACGCTGGGACTGAGTGAATCGCGCGTCAGCCAGATGCATTCGAGCATCGTGGCCCGCCTGAAAGATCAACTCCGCCGCCGCCGTCCTGAATTCTCGTCATAGTTCATAAAGAGTCCGACAACTTAATGCAGACAGGGCGAGGTAACACCTCGCCCTTTTTTGTTTTTCCGTAGCCCGACTCTTCGTCTAGAAGTGCTTGAGAATCTCTGCACCTTGTTTTGCATCGAGATGCTCGGCCGCCATGTCGCGTGCCGTTCGCCCCTGATCATTAATGGCCTGTCGATTGGCTCCCAATTGCAGCAGGCGGGCAACACGTGCCGGCCGGCCGTGGCGGCAAGCGACTAGTAGAGGTGTCGCCCCCTCAATGTCCAGCGCTTCAAGGTCTGCACCAGCTTGGACCAAAAGATCGATTGCGGTCACATCATCGCTCGGACTGTACCCCATCGGAGAGACTGGTACCGGGATGTTGGCCATCGATTTCCGGACTGCGTCTTGCATGTTTTCAGGAATGTTCGCCAACATATCGTCCATGATTTGAGGACGTAACCTCTCCAGGTCTTGATAGATCTGAAATGCAAGGCCTGTCTCTGGTACGGCGGCATAATACAGGGCGGTTCTTCCACGGTAATCGCGGGCATGCGCATCCACCCCGGCCTCAATCAAGCGTCGCAGCACCTCGGTATGACCTCGCTCCGCAGCCGCCATGAGTGGCGTCACCTCCAAGCTCGTCGGAGTATTGGCGTCGACGTTCTGTTGCAGCAGATGATCGACCAGTTCCACGTTCCCTTCCTGGGCCGCGGTCATCATCAGACTGCCGGTTGAACTGTCGGGCGATTCGAGCGTGCCCCCGGCTGCACGCAATCGTTCGATAATCTCGAGATCGCGATGCTGCCCAATCACTTCCACCCCAATGATGTTTTTCACATGAATATCGGCCCCTGCTGCTAACAACAATTCGACACACTCCAGTGACTGGGCCCCCGACAATGGCGTATACCCATCACATTCTTCCGCGTTCACATCGGCCCCATGCTGGATCAGCAGTTCGACAATGGCGAGATGATCGCGAGCCGCAGCTTTGTGTAGGGCGGTTTCTCCGGTGAATTCTCGACGTGGATTGGCACCGAGTTTCAGCAACTGACGCGCAAACTGAAGATCGCCCATTTCGGCTGCGGTATAGAGCGGCCAATGACCGTCCGGTATGCCAGCATCCCAGTCTCCGACAGCATCGATGTCAGCCCCGGCTTCAACCAGGGCTCGAACAACATCGATATCTCTGGCTAAGGCAATCGCGTGCTCGCGATTGGAATTCTCAAGGGGGACACCTGCCCGGAGCAGGACCCGGACGCAATCCGCTGCCTGATGTGCCACAGCCTCCATCAAGGCCGTCCGCAACAGATCATCTTGTTCCTGCGGGTCCGCTCCATGCTCCAACAACCATTGGGTCAATTCCGCATGATTGCGTGAAACTGCACACGTCAGGCTTGTTCGACCGTGGCTTCCGTCGGCATTCAAGTTTGCGCCATACTTGATGAGCAGTTCTGCCTTGGCGATCTCACCAGTCAACATGGCCATTTGCCAAGGTTCTGGCTCGGCGCAAGCTATGGCGGCACTCTCCCCGTAACGGGCCAACTCGGCCGCGACCTCATCCACGGATCCCAGGGCGATCGTCCAACTCAGTGGAGAAAGATTCGCAGGCTCGCGACGTGGATCATACTTCAACAGGATCCGGGCCGTTTGAAAGTTGCCACACCGCATTGCGTCGGCGAGATGGCTTTCTCCAGGGTGACCAAGAATATCGGGACTGGCTCCGGCCTCCAATAAGATCTCCAAAACTTCCTGATGATCGGGATCGTCAGACATGGCACACCCGATGGCAGTGCAGCCCGCACCATTCACGAAACACGGATTCGCACCAGCGTCCAGCAGGAACCGCACGATGTCAGGCTTCCCGGCCTCCGCGGCCAGATCCAATACCGATTGCAGAAAGTGGCTCTCGACAGAATGCAGAAATTGCGAGCTGAAGGCATTCACGTCAGCTCCATTGGCAACCAACAATCGCACCGTCGACAGCCCCGCATGTCCTGATTCAACGGCACACATCAGTGGCGTCTTGCCCTCCTGATCCAAAACGTCGACGGAAACACCCCGTTGCAATTGGCGTTCGATTGCAGAGTTGTCCCCTCGTTTTGCAGCCAAGTGAATTTGCATAGCGGTCTTCCTTCGCTGTAGCGAGACTCCAGGGTCGGGCGTACGAGTTTTCGAAATTGGCCGCGACGGGACTTCGTTACGGAGATAGTCTCACATCGGTCAATTTCGAAAAATCGTAGGCCCGACCCCCGAGCGCGCAGCAGACTCGCAAGAATCAATCGGCCAAGAAGATTTTTCGCCACGGACGGACACAGATGAAACACGGATTAATACAAGATACGACCATCCACGCCGTGTTGGGATCTCGATTGCTTTGGTCAAGTTGCTACTGCCAATGTGGGTTCCGACGAGGATGATCCCATCCGTGTTTAATCCGTGTAAATCTGTGGCTAAAATGCCTTTTTCAGGTTCTTCCGCGCTCGGGGGTCGAATGGGCTACAACACGCGTCGCGTTAACGGCAAACTAAGCCGGAAGCAGGTTTGCGCGGATTCTCGTTCCCAGGTCAGCAGGCCGCCGTGATCAATGGCGACTTGTTTGGCGAGGGCCAATCCTAATCCGACTCCTTCGGCTTTACCCGTTACGAACGGTTCGCCCAGAGCCTCCGCCAGTTCCGCGGGGGGGCCGGGTCCGTTATCGCGGACTTCTATTAAGACAGCGTTCGCGAAAGTTTGTTCGCTGACTTGAAGATGAACCTCTCCCGAAGGCCCCGCGGCTTCGATGGCGTTTAAGGTGAGGTTGAGAACGGCTCCTCGGAGGCCCTGAATGTCGACCACCAGACTGGGCAGCCCGGCCGGTGCCTGGTGTTGGAAACGGACTTGGGCATGTTCGCAGGTGGGCCCGACCAGTGCGGCAATTTCGGCGATCAATTTCCCGAGGTCACACGGTTCGGGAGGCTTCTGTTCCTGGCGTCCTAGTGACAAGAACCCTTTGATCTGCTCTTCGGTCAATGAGAGTTGCCGCAAGGCCACAGTCAGACTGTCATCCGCGGGGTTTGTACTAGTGCAGCGGCGGAGATGGATTTGAACCGCCAATCGGGCTCCCGTTACCGCGTTACGAAGCTGATGGGCCAGTCCCCCGGCCAACTGGCCCAGCAAACGCGACCGTTCGGCCTGCCGGATCGTTTGTTGCATTTGCCGAAGCTGGCGGCTCATTTCGTTGACGGATAAGGCCAGCTCGCGGATTTCGTCCTGCCGCTGGCCGGTTTCGATTTCGATGAACTCGCCTCCGGCGATCGCCGCGACTTGCGTCTGGACTGATTGAATGCGGCGACTTAAGCGTTGGGCCAGCCACGCCGACAGGATCACCATCAGCAAAATGGTCGCGGCACCGACGGCCAGCGGCGGAAGTGCGGCCTCCCAGCGGGCTTGTCGCAGACTTTGTTCGGGATAGAGGACGATCAGCGTCGTTTCGCCGGCACCTGGGTTGCGAACCGCCGATACGAGGTAGCGTTGTCCCAGCACAGTTACCGCCGGGTATTTCCGCAACGAGGCGAATTCATCCGACGGGGGGAATTGCTCTAACGCCGCACGCAGTTCGTCGGTTTCTTGGAATGTGGCCGCGACTAGCTTGCCCTGGGCATCGCGGACCACGAAATCGGCACCCGAGAGGCCTCGCATTTTGTCGAGGACATTGGGGGCTAAGGGAAAGCTCGATTGGCCGAGCGTCGCGATCACTTCCTGCAGATGACGCAGTGTTTGTTCTTCACTGCGTCGCGTCGCCAGCACGGCCGAGAACACGGCGATCAGAGTCACGGCCGCCGTCAGGAGCGCAGCGACTGGCACCAGAATCTGATTGCGAATCGGCCAGCGCACAAGTCACGCTCCCGCGAGCCGGAGAGTGTCGCTGATCGCTCCGCGATCAGACGCGATCGCAGTATCGACTTTGAGATGCCTCCGACCTTCTTCTCTGATTCCTACCGCTAGCACGAAGACGTTTGATCGCGGAGCGATCAACGACACTCTATGCCACCGGTTCTGTTGTATCCGCACCGTGCTCGACCTTCGGCGGGAAGACCCACGTGGCGGCGATACAACTGCCCAGAATTCCCATGATCATGAGCAATGACCACAACGGGGGAATCTTCCAGGCATGGTTGTAATGCTCGAGAACCATCTTGGCTCCCACGAATGTCAGGATGATCGACAAACCGTACTTGAGGTAGTGGAACTGTTGCATCAGGCCAGCCAGGGCGAAGTACATCGACCTCAATCCCATAATCGCGAAGACGTTGGACGTGTAAACGATAAACGGATTCCGAGTCACGCTGAAAATGGCCGGAATCGAATCGACGGCGAAAACGATGTCGGTTGTTTCGACGATGATCACCACCAGGAGCAACGGGGTCGCATAGAGTCTGCCATCGATACGGGTGAAGAACTTCTTGCCGTGATATTCGGGAGACATTCGAAAACAGCGGTGGAACAAACGGAAGATGATGTTCTTTTCCGGCTTGATCTCATCGTCTTCGCTTTTGAAGAACAATTTAATGCCGGTATAGATCAGGAACCCGCCGAACAGATACTGCAGAATGGGGAAGTCTTCAATCAGCTTCAGACCCGCAGCAATGAAGATGCCGCGGAACAGGATTGCTCCCAAGATGCCCCAGTACAAGACCGTTCGCTGATAGGCGGTGGGAACTCGGAAGAACTGGAAGATCAGCACGAACACGAACAGGTTGTCGACGCTCAGCATCTCTTCCACGAGGTATCCCGTGACGAAGAGGAGGGCGTTCTCGTGAGCCAGTTCCGTCTTTTCGGCGGGCGTCAGCTTGGGCAATGGAGCGTCAGGCGCGGGTTCGGGGGCTACGGCTGGCGGATGGGCACCATGTACGCCGTCCTTCACCACAGCCTGGACGTGACGAATGTCGGCCAGACTGCCGCCGGCATCGATCAGTTGGAAGTAAATCGCCCCTGCGAATGCCAAGGCGCTGAGGATCCAGATGGCGGTCCAAGTCAGCGCGTTTTTCATCGTGACGTCTTTTTCCTTGCGGTTCAAGACGCCCAGATCGAGCAGCAGCATGACGATTATGAAAATCGCAAACGCCGACCAAGCAATGACTTCGTGCGAAAGTATCATCCAAAATAATCCTTGCGAAGAGACCAACTATGGAACTTCGCAATCTTCAAGATTGCCGGTGACGCTGAGGCCCGCGCAACCAGCGGCGTTCAAATGCCAACCGCTGCCCAATCTGGCAGCGGTCTCGTATCGATTCTAACGCAAACCCAGACCAACGGGATCATCTAATCCAACGGGTTCGGTTGAAATCGGAACCCGTATCTAAGCAAACCCCCCGCACAGACACAACCCTGACAGGAATTGCCGGGTAAGTGGCAGAATCGCGCGAGCAAGTCTGTAGGATGGCCACCCTGGCCGTCTGAGCCCGTAACCACCCGCTTCAAATAGATTTAAGGCCTCGCGAAGGTCGCGCAGCGTACGACTGGCTTCTGTCGAAAAACGCTAGACTACATTTGACGAATACAAGCTCGAAGCGCCAGCGAGTGCATTCCGAACTTCAATTCGGAGGGAAATGCACTCGCTGGCGCTTCGAGCTTATATTCGTGAGCGGCAAGTCGTGCGCTGCGCGAAGATCGCAGGGGATCAATGCCTTTTGAGGCCGGTTGTTACAGGCTCAGACGGCCAGGGTGGCCATCCTACGGACTCTGCATCCGCTCTTCGGCGATCTGCCGCATCTGGGCGGCGATGTCGCAGCCCACTTTCTGGCCCCAGGCTTCTAGCAGTCTCTGATAAACTGGACCGGGTTGCCCATTGCCGACGGTCTGACCCTCAAAGCGAGTCACCGGCAACAGGCAGTAGGGCGTTGAAGAGGTAAAGGCTTCACTCGCCCGGCGCACTTCCAAGGGCTGGATATCGGCGACAGCCACCGGAATTCCCAGTTCTTCCGCCAGCAGGAAGACGACGTACCGGCTAATCCCACCGAGAATCGACTTCGGCCGCGGGGTGAGAATCGAATTGTCCTTCACCAGAAAAAAGTTGCCCGCCGACGTTTCGGTCAGGTCACCCTTGGCATCCACCAGAATGGCTGTCCCCTGCGGATCGCGTTCCCGCACTTGAGCATCCGCCAGCAACCAATGCAAACGACTGCGATGCTTCATCGCCGGCGACAGGCATTCCCCCGGAATCTGCCGGATGTTGGGAATCAGCAAATGTTGTCCCAGCGTGTACTTCTCGGCCCATAACTCGCAAGGTAAGGGAAACGTATGACAGCAAACCGTCGGCCGGCAGCATTCCTCGCGGCGAGCGGCCCCCAGGTAGGTCAGATTCTGTCCGGCGGTGACGAACTGGATCAAACCCAATTCATGCCCGGCGGGCAGCAGCCGGGCGTTATGGGCGAGCAATTTCTCGGCGATGATCGACAATTCGGGCAGCGCGTAGGGAATATTCCAGCCCGTCGTCGTCAGTGAAGTTTCCAGCCGCCGCAGGTGATCATCCAAGCGATACCAGGCTTGCTGAAAAGACCGGGTCATCTCGGTGACCGACGCACCGTGGACCAATCCCAGATCGGTCACGGGCAGTTTTGCCTGCGAAGCGGGGATAAACTGGCCATTCAGCCAGGCAAGCGGTTCGTTCGCGGAAGGAGCCATTTTCAATTCAAACAGAGTGGGGGAAATTGTCTGACCTGCTATTGTAGCCGAAGTCACCAGACTGGGTGCGCTCGCGTTGGCCAATGACAAATGACGAAATCCGAATAACGAAAGAATGACCAATGACAAATGTCCCAAACCACTGATTGCCCGAAATTCCATTTCCTTATTCGTGTCATTGGTGTGATTCGTGGTTTTTCTGCTTCCGAAATTCTCGACCACGAATCACACCAATGACACGAATAGGAACTGATCCCAACCAATCATTGAATTGCAGTGGTTCGGTTTGATACAGACTCTTGGTTATTGAGCCATTTGTCATTCTTTCGTCATTCGGATTTCGACATTCGTCATTTCTTATCCCCATAGATCTCGCATACCGTCACCAATGCGTCTTGACACCAAGCACGGCTGCCCGAAAATGAGGTTTATCCCCCAGTCTTCGCAGCCAATCGACTATCGTCGGGTCAGATCCCTTCTATTGCTTCTTTTGCGAAGTCTTTCAGCATGTTGACAGCCAGAGGTACCCATGAAACTTCCAGCCATCCTTTTGAGTATAGCGGCACTGTGTTGCAGCCTCGCTGACGTCGCGGTTGCTCAGGCCCCTCCGACCGACGAACTGATTCAAGCCGCGCGCCTGCGCGGCGTGGAGTTCATCAAATCGCAGCAGACGAAAGATGGCTTCTGGGAATACGACGATGACTTGAAGGCCGATACGAACAACGTCGGGCTGTCTGCCCTCTGTACCATCGCACTCATCGAAAATGGTGTGCCGCACAATGACCCGATTGTTCGTAAAGGTTACGAATTTGTCCTGGGGAAATCGGCCCAACTGAAGAACACTTATGAACTGGCACTGGCCACGGTCATGCTGTCGCGCATGGGTGATCGTCGCGACCGGCTGCGAATCAAGACACTGGCCGCGCGGCTGGTCGCGGGACAACTGAAGACCGGTGGCTGGACCTATACCTGCCCCGAAGCAGATGCTGACATTCTGCGAACGCCGCAGAGTCTCACTTTGAAAGAAGGCGTGGGTGACAATAGCTGCACCCAGTTTGCCGTTCTGGGACTGTGGGTGGCCTCGCGTACGGGAGTGAATATCGAATACCCGTTGCGAGCGGTCTCGGAACGCTTCATCAAGAACCAGAGACCGGACGGCGGCTGGAATTATAACCTCGATGAAAAAGCGGGCTCCGGCCCGAGTATGACGTGTGCCGGGTTGTTCTGCCTGACCGTCGCGCAGGCGAGCAAGATCAAGTCCGCCAAGCTGAAAGATGGAGGGGCCGCTCCCCCAGCCGACACCCCCGCCGCCACCAGCGTTGATGATCCCCCTGTCGAATCATTGCTCGCGCACCCTGTTTTTAAGAAGGGCCTCGATCGGACCGGTCAATTCGTGGGAGGTATCGGTAACGGTACACCCAAGTATTTCCTATGGTCGGTCGAACGTATCGGGGTCCTCCTGGGATTGCAGAAGTTAGGGACCACCGACTGGTTCGCCAAGGGGGCAACGGCGTTGCTGGCGACCCAAAAGTCAGACGGAGCCTGGGAAGAAGCGGGGCACGGTGGGGGACCGCTGGTCTCCACTTCATTCGCCATCCTCTTCCTTCGCAAAGCCAATCTGGGCAGCGATATCTCGCGGCTGCTGGAGGGTGAATCGCCGCTCAGCTTCACGATCGTTGGATCGACTCCCCCGGCACGCTTCAAGAGCATCGCCGAAGCCCTAAAGGGAAGCAAACCGGGCGACACGATTCGCATTGAAGGCAACGGGCCGTTTCCCCTGGAGAGCTTGGAACTCAATCAAGATGTCACTATTCAAGCGGGATTCGGCTACAGCCCCGTCTTCAACTTCCAGCTCGGAGTCGACCGCCTGGGAATCAAGCGAAAACCGGAGAAAGATCCTCTCGCCCGCAATGCAGTGAACGTCACGAAAGGGAATGTGACGCTCGAAGGTCTGTCCATTCAAATGGATCCCCCCAGCCAGCGAGCCAAGATCGCCTGGGGCGGCATTGGGGTTTTCGGTGGTACCTTGCGGCTCTTGAACTGTTCGGTGACAGAAGGCAACCGCGGGGGATTTGCGGGAGTGGTTTTCTCAGCCCCAGGGAAGCTGATCCTGCGCAACAGCGTCCTGGCTGGCGGCCGGGCGGCCCTGGAAATCGTTCCAAACGGTACCCAGGAAGTCGTGATCGATAACTGCCTCCTCTTCAGTGATAGTGGGGTCCAGGTCATCCCCAATCCCGCCGCGAAAGCCAACGCGGCAATCAAGCTGCAACTGTTGCAGGACACTGTCCAGTGCAACAACGCGTTCAATTTCCCGGGTGTCGTCGGTCAAATCGACATCGCTACGGAACGCTCGGTCCTGCAGGGGAAATCGTTGGGTTTGAATCTGCTGACGGGACCGACCAAGCAAGGACGTTCATTCCACGGCAGCAAGAACGTATACGATGTGAAGGATTGGGTCGGAGCCAAAGGCCAGCGATTGCCCGAGATCACCAATCAAAAGTCCTGGGCCAAGTTCTGGGGGACCGATTCGGACAAGAACTCGTTCCTGCAACTAGCAAAATTCTCGGTGCCACATGCCGCCGGAGGCTTCTCGCATCTCCCGCAAGTTCAAGACTGGGGTCTGGAACTGCCGGAATCTGCCGAGCCGAGTCTGTTGCGTTCGAACGTCGGGATCGATCCCTACTTCGCGGGTGCCGGCAGGACGTTCGATCAATACCGCGATTCGGTCGGCTATAACGCCTGGTTGAAAGGCAACCTGGAACTGGAGACGGAAGTGGCTTTCGCGGAAGGTGCGCCGGCAAAGCCAGCGACGACACCTAAACCGAAGAAGTGACATGGGCGGTGCTTGACGTTAATACCCTATCAGCCGGAACGCGCTAGCGTCCGGTTCCCAAAGTGGGATAGGCTTCCAGCCTGTCATCTTCGTTCGGGAATGACAGGCTGGAAGCCTATCCCACTGCCTTGAAATGCGACCCGAACGTGACACCGAACCGTGGGCTAGCGCCCAGCGGCTGATTTGTCTCTAGCCAAACTCATCCGTGATTTTGAAAGCCTGCGACCCGCGTGATGATGGTCAACGCGGCCAGCAGCTGACTGATCCAGGCAAACAGCCAGCGCCGACGGGCATCGTGAAAGCCTGATTCGCCGGTACTGATCAGTGCTTCCCAACCGACGCCAGCGGACCAGATGATCCATGGCATCAGAAAGATCCACAGCCGCGCCGCTTCGCCCATGTTCTTGCCGGTCAACCACAGTAGCGACCACGTCAGCAGGCTCATCCAGAACGGCCCCGCAGCGGCGGCTCGTGGACTCTTCAAGATCGACGGCACACTCGACAGCGCCAGGATGACCAACGGCAAGCCCGCGGCAAGGCATAACTCGATCGGGTTCACCAGTAACCACTTCCAATAAGTCCGGGGGAATTGCACATAGAAGCCGGCGTGGTTGCGATAATTCCACGTCCAGACTTCGAGCAGATTGCACCCCGTCGCGATCGCGGTCACTGTGGTCAGCGTAATGAAAGCCGCTCCTCCGGCTGCCAGACCTCGCAACAGTCGAGCAACGGGCTGCGGGCTCCGATCCTCAGCCCGACACACCCACAGGTCCCAGACGGTCATCAGGCCAGCGAGACAAGCGATCGGCAGCAATGCCAGGCTGAGCGTCATCCCCAACCAGAAGACACCGGCCGCAGCCACACACAGCCACAGCGAATTCTTTCGCAACCCATGCAGCCAGAGTGCCAGGACCAGGCAACCCAGAAACGGAAAGCACGTATCCGACTTGGGCGAGAACATCGTCACGGCAGGAACCAACGGCCAGAACGCCGCCAATTGCCAACTGGTGATCCGGCGCGTGTGCAGACGGAGCAGACTGTAGATCGGAACGACCGTCGCAGCAGCACACGCCTGCATCAAGATGGCCGCCAGCCACAGCACACAGCGATCGTGCTCGGTCAACGGCGTCGGCGATTGCAGGTTGGCTCCCTGGATAATGCGAAAGGCCTCTCGTAAATCGGCGGGCTGCGTCGCCAGCAAGATCTTTCGCAACCAACTGGAGTGACTGCAGGCCCACATCAGTCCGCGATAGCCAACAATCAATCCAGGGGGATGAGTCCCCTGGTGGAGCACGTCTCCTTTTTTTACCTCGTCGTCATAGTGTGCGAGAAACTCGACCGTATTGCGAACCTTACGGGCCTCGGTGAAGTAGCCGGACGAGCCCTGAAAGTAGAGGACCCACGCGATCTTCGCCGCGCGGAACTCGGGCGGCGCGGCTTCTCGCAACGCCCCGAGCATTCCAAAGCTGACGAGAAACAGACCGCACAGCCACGCGACGCGTTCCGGACGTTTGGCGATCTCGATGCGCCCACTGCCGATCCAGACCAGGACTCCTAAGATAGCGGCCCAGCCGCAAGTTGGGATCAGACTGAACCAGAAGTCATCTGCAATGGGACTGCGAGTCCAAGTCCACTCACCTGGTACTCCCAACGGAATGGTCGAACACCAGATCAGCAGGATCCCAGCGATGACCGCACAGACCAGTTTCACCGGGAACCCTCGGGAGGAAATGACGAATGACGAAATCCGAATGTCGAAAGAATGACGAATGACAAATACCTAATGACGCAATTCCGACGCGGCCAACTTCAACTGTCACTCATACGACTGTAATCCATTGGTCATTGGGACTTGGTCATTCTTTCGTCATTCGGATTTCGTCATTCGTCATTTCCCCTGAATCCTACCCCGCCCCCCTTATCTCAGCCAGACCCATTAATCGGCACAGGAGTTGCGAACTCTTTTATCCCACAATTCCGACCGATTGCCGGAGCCCCTCTTGCTGATCACTTGATTTGCGTGATAAGCTGCGGCCACGACTGGAGTTCGAGCCGAGCGCGCGGGGGGAAACCGCAGTTCTGCGAATTTTAGGGGGAGGCCGTTGGGGTCGGCCGATTCGCAGCACGAGCAGGTAGGCGACGCGACAAGGAGGTTGGGCCTTATGAACGGCACCATCAGACGCAAGTTGGTGGTCGGCGCGGTCTTGGTATTTTGCTTATCCGCCACTATGACGGCGAGCGGCATCGTGGGATTGGTGTCGTACAAAAACGTCATCTTCAACCTCGATCTTGGGTTGAACGTTGCGCCGCACAAGACGGAACTCATTGAAGCAGTGGGTGACTTATTCGTTCCGTTGCGCGTCCCCGTCGACAAGAGGCTGGCGATTGCCAAACGGCAAGAAATCGCAAACCGTCAACAGCAGGAATTCGCTGCGGCCCTGAAAAAAGCGGTCGCTGCGCATGATAACTTCTGGCGCCGCACCGAAAGTCTGCCCGCCTCAGAAGTCATCTCTGGCCGTCGGGCGGTCACGCAACCGATTCTCGTCGGGATGGCGACGAAGCTAAAGGAAATTGAGCGTATTCAACCGCTGCTCCGGAAACTCGATGAACGCGATCACATCGAGCCGGTCCTCAGTCATCTCATCGCGTATCTCGTGACGGATGCCAATGAGCTGCCCGATCCGGCGACCAGTCTACGAAGCGAACTGGAACATGCCCGGCGAGTCTACCGCACCACCTGGACCATTCTGATTTCGACCTCGATTGCGGGTCTGTTCATGTTTCTCGGGCTGGTTTATACCGGGTACGCCGCGATCTTCAGCCCTTTGAAGAAATTACATTCCGGAGCCGTCCGAGTAGCCTATGGCGACTTTGATTACCGAGTCACGATCAACACCAAGGATGAAATGTCGGAATTGGCCGACGCCTTCAATAAAATGACCACGCGCTTCCAGGAGACCAAGTTCGGTCTCGATGACCAGGTTCGACAGCGAGTCGCTCAGTTGGTCCGATCCGAACGTCTGGCCGGCGTGGGCTTCTTAGCGGCGGGGGTCGCGCATGAAATCAACAACCCGCTATCAGCGATTCAGATGGCCGCAGACTCGTTGCAGGATCGCGTCGGAGCCGTCGAACGGGTGATGGATCCGGCCGAAGCAGCCGTCGTCAAGCAGTATTTTCATTTGATCCAGAATGAAGCCGATCGCTGCCGGCAGATTACCAGCAAACTGCTGGACTTTGCCCGTGGCCAGGATGGAGCCCGCTCACGGACCGATGTCAGCAGCCTGATCCTCGAAGTCCGCGACATGATCCAGCTTTTGAGCAAGCACCGCGGCAAGCAGATCCTGTTCGACCGCGTCGAGCCCTGTTATCTGGAGATCAACGGCGCGGAGATCAAGCAGGTCTTTCTGAACCTGGTCGCCAATGCATTGGAATCGATGGACCCCGGGGGAACGTTGACGATCGGTTTGCTCGAGCAAACCGATCAGGTCTTGATTACCTTCCACGATGACGGATGCGGGATGACCCCCGAGGTCCGCGACAATCTGTTTCAGCCGTTCTTCACGCAACGGCGAGGCGGCCAGGGGACAGGCCTGGGTTTATCGATCAGCAACCGGATCGTCCATGACCATGGCGGTACGTTAGAAGCTAAAAGCGACGGGCCAGGTTCCGGCAGCACTTTTTTGGTGCGGTTGCCGCGGCGAGCCCAGGCACAGGGTGCGGCGGCGTAACCTACCCCGACTCTCCGAGTTGGGCGGACCTGACACGAAAAGCACCCGACTCGGAGCGTCGGGCTACGGGTTTGTCGCGACAAACCAACAACCGCGACCGTCACTGTCGTCACCTTGCAATTTTTGCAAACTCGCATCGACCTGATTTGTAGTTTCTGCTACAAGACCGCCCGCTCTGCGGCCGATGAATGAATCAGTTCCCAATTTTGCATTGGCAACCACCATTCCCCGGTCCGCGATGTCGCCCGACTCTCTGAGTCGGGTATTCGGTTGCGACGAAAACGTCCGACTCAGAGAGTCGGGCTACGGGCTGAATGCGGAGCATTCGGCCTCGTGTTGCCAGGGCCGGCAGCGCGGAATTGATGGGGAACGTTGCGCGACACAGATCGGTGCAGCCTGGTTTCGGTCTACAAGCCGGCCAGTCGCTGAACATCCCGTCGGCACAATCAAGCAAAGGAGAATGCGACATGAGTACCCCAGCCGTCAATAAATTGCGTGTGCTGTTCGTCGATGACGAGGCACCGATTCGCGAAGTCATGAAGAATGAACTCCCCCGCATGGGCCACGACGCGACCATCTGCGAAGACGGTCGGGCCGCCCTGGAAGTTCTTGAGAAGCACACCTTCGACGCGGCGATCATCGATCTACGGATGCCGGGCCTCAGCGGTTGGGATGTCGTCGAACACATCAAACGCGTTGCGCCGGAAACTGAAATCATCATCAGCACCGGCCACGGCAACATGGACGATGCCATCCGCGCTCTGCGGAGTGGTGCGTACGACTTTCTGCCGAAGCCTGTCAAGCTGGTCACGATTTCCAACGTGCTGCAACGGGTCGCCGAAAAACGTTCGATGGTCAATCAGAAGATCGCTCTCGAAGTTCAACTGACCGCCGTTCAAGGTGCCCGCGATCTCGTCGGCAGCACGGCCGCCATGCAGCGCGTCAAGAAGCTGATCGAGCGGATTGCTCCTACCGAATCGAGCGTCCTGATTCTCGGTGAGACGGGGACCGGCAAGGAATTGGTCGCCCGGCGGGTGCATGACCTCAGCAATCGGGCCAACATGCCGTTTGTCGCAGTGAATTGCGGAGCATTGCCGGCCAACCTTGTCGAAAGCGAACTCTTCGGACATCGCAAGGGAGCCTTCACAGGCGCCGATGCACCGCGGAAGGGACTGCTTGAAGTCGCCAACGGCGGCACATTATTCCTCGACGAATTGGGAGAACTCGACAAGGCGATGCAAGTCAAGCTGCTGCGGTTTCTGGAGTCGGGTGAGGTTCGCCGAGTAGGTGAAAACGAAGCCTTTATGGTCGATGTCCGCATCGTATGTGCGACCAATCGGGACCTGCAGGAAATGGTCGAAGAAGGCAAGTTCCGCGAAGACTTGTTCTTCCGCGTCAACACGTATGAGATCCACCTGCCGGCGCTGCGCTAGAGAAAAGAAGATATCCCGGAACTCG
>JAQGHS010000513.1 GCA_028291605.1 Planctomycetaceae bacterium
CCCGATTTCCTCAACGTGAGGCCACGTAGATGCTCCGCGCTCGGTTTTTGTGTTTGGCAATTGTCTGCTGCGGCACCACGCCCACACTGACTGGTTGCGTTGCATTGAGCTTGGGAATTGGTGGGAAGACGCAGCAAGTGGTCTCGGATACGCCCGAGACCAAGGATCGAATTGCCAAGCTGGAATTGCGAGTTGAAGCTCTCGAACAGCAGTTGACCCTGCCGCCGCCTCTCAATGGCATTTCCGGTCCGACTGTCACTGGTCCCACGGTCCCCGAAGCCCCCGGGCTGGTCGCGCCGCAGTAAGTCTACGGCATCATTGCACGCGTTCGTAGGATGGGTCCCCAGACTACGGCCGACTGCGAAAGAGCTCCTTTGTGACTGCTTCCGAGCCCGGCATGAACTCTTGCAAACTTCGGTCGTGCTGTTCGAGATAAACTCGCCCGCAGTCCAGGCATTGCCACGCCTGTCTCGACAATCGCGAGAGCAGGGTTGATAGCTGCATACAAGCCGCCTCTTTCTGCCGGGGACTCGGTCCCGATTTCTCAATCGCCGAGTCAATCGCTTCCCGCAATTCCCACCAGTCTTGATCGGGAATGAAGTGCGCTTTGTGCGGTTGCCCGTCCGTCAGATCCGGGATTGTGGCTCCGCAATGGCAATTGATCTTCATCGGCGGGTCCTCGCATTGATTGCGAAAGTCGGAAATCCTGTCCTCACAACAATTCACAAGTGATTTTAAAATAATGACTTAAGCTGACAACATCGATTTCTCTGCAAAAAATCGATTGACAGGCCACAATCCAAATCATATTTTACCGATTAGTTAATTAACCTTTTGGTGAAATACAAATGCCGATTGACCGTCTCAGTGCGATCTTCTCCGCTCTTGCCGATCCCACGCGGCGTGCCATTCTGGCGCGGTTGGCGTTGGGGGCATTATCGGTAACGGAGTTGGCCCAACCGTTTGAGATGTCTCTGCCAGGGATTTCCAAGCATCTCAAGGTGCTGGAACGAGCCGGGCTGATTTCTCGCGGCCGGGATGCTCAGTGGCGGCCCTGTCAGTTGGAGGCGGCTCCCTTGAAAGATGTTGCCGCCTGGATTGATGAATATCGCCGCTTCTGGGAAGCCAGCTTAGATCGCTTGAATGACTACTTGATGGAACTCCAGGCCAAGGCGAAGCAAGATGAACCCACAGAATAGCCCCTCTGCCGAATCCGATGATCTGGACTTTGTCATCACTCGTATGTTTGATGCCCCGCGTACGCTGGTGTTTCAAGCCTGGACCGATCCCAAGCATGTGGCCAACTGGTGGGGGCCGAAGGGATTTGCCAATCCCGTCTGCACGATGGATGTCCGGCCGGGTGGTGCTCATCGGGTGGTGATGCGCTCTCCCGATGGTGTGGATTATCCCGTCACGGGCTTCTTCAAAGAGATTGTCGAACCCGAGCGTCTCGTGATGACGATGGACTGTTCCGAACATCCTGCCGAATGGCACGATGCCGTCAAACCTGACCGTGAACCGAACGACACGAATCCCGTCGGTGTGATGATACAGACCGTGACATTCGAAGACGTCGATGGAAAGACTCGCCTGACGATCCGCACACGGTTCAAGTCTCGCGCGATTCAACAAGCGATGCTGAAGCTGGGGATGACCGAAGGCTGGTCTTCGAGCCTCGATCGTCTGGCCGATGAGTTGGCTCGGATGAAATGAGATGTAACGCCGCGAAATCTATTGATCTGGTGAGCGGACTGGCGCTAGCCGCCGGTGTTTTGACTAACGTCCGCTCCGAAAGAACCGGCGGCTAACGCCGTGCCGCTCACGATGGTTGCAAACCTACATTCCGCTCGACAAACAATTGCCCGTCGCCGCGGCACTTTTTATCAGCCCTTAAGGACAATGATGAATCAACCTATCAGCACAGCCGATCGAGAAATTGTCATCACACGCGTCCTGCAGGCACCGAGAGAACTCGTTTGGGAAGCGTGGACGAATCCCGAGCACGTGGCGAAGTGGTGGGGACCGAATGGCTTTACAAACACGATTCTTTCGATGGACGTTCGCCCGGGTGGCGTCTGGCGATTCATCATGCATGGCCCGGATGGGGTCGACTATCCCAACAAGATCGTTTTTATCGAAGTCGTAAAGCCCGAACGGCTGGTCTACTCGCACAGTGAAGATGATGACGTAAGGGAAACGGACTTTCACACGACCGCGACGTTCGTCGAACACGATGGCAAAACGACGGTCACCTTGCGGGCGCTGTTTGTTTCTGCCGAAATGTGTCAACAGGTTATCCGCGAACACGGTGCCGTCGAGGGCGGCAACCAGACGCTGGGTCGTCTCGAGGAATACGTCGCCAAGATGCAACCGTAAGACTTGCACAACGCCCGCTCCCATGTTGGAGTAGATGTTCGCTGGCTCGACCCACGAATTCTTATCGACGAGAAATAACCATGCGCAAAAAGATCATGATTGCCGTCGGCATCCTGGCCGGAATTGTCCTCGTGTTTGTGGGGATCGTGGCCGCTCAGCCCTCGGAATTCCGCATCACACGGTCCACGAAAATCAGTGCCCCCCCAGACATCGTCTTCGCACAAGTCGATGATTTTCACAATTGGGAGGGCTGGTCCCCTTGGGCGAAACTCGATCCCGCTGCGAAGAATACATTTGAAGGCCCCGCCGCAGGTAAGGGAGCCATCTTCAAATGGTCGGGCAATGACAAAGTTGGCGAAGGGCAGATGACCCTCACCGACAGTCAGCCGAACGACAAGATCTTAATCAAATTGGAATTTAAGCGGCCCTTCGAAGACACCAGCACCACGGAATTCACGTTCAAGCCCGAAGGGGATCAGACCACTGTGACCTGGAGCATGTTCGGACAGCAGAACTTTATGGAAAAAGCCATCTGCATGTTCATGAATATGGACAAGATGCTGGGAGCGGATTTTGAAAAGGGCCTGGCACAATTGAAAAAGGTCTCGGAAGAGGAAGCCGCTGCGAAGAAATAAAACCCACGTGGCCGACGCTGCCAGCGTCGGTGGCCACAGACTCTAGCAGCCTCTGCCACGGGGCCGCCCGG
>JAQGHS010000525.1 GCA_028291605.1 Planctomycetaceae bacterium
TGAACCGGCTGCCTCTCGAACAGAGAAGGGGAAGACGGCCGGGGCGGCCATCCTACAGATTGTGTTGGCACGAGCCGGCGAACGGCGGAGTTCGGACTTGTATACGTCAGTACAAAGAATTCAAAGAATGCACGAGAATTCGTCTGTGATTCGCCGGTCACGGAGTGACCGCGAATACAAGCTCGAAGCGCAAGCGAGTGCATTCCACCATTTCATTTGAGGGAAAATGCACTCGCTTGCGCTTCGAGCTTGTATTCGTCAGTGTACAATAGACCAAAGAATTCAAAGAATGCGCGCCAACGGTGCGCGTCTGGAGCACGGCCCGCCACTTCTCACTGGTGAGTCGTTGCCAATTCCGCCGCTGAATGGCAAGTCTTCACAGGACAACTTTGCAATCGCCGGGAGCCTGCCATACAATATCAATCTCGGTTGATGCAATGCGACGGGACGATTTTCGGCTTCAGTGTCAGTGTGATTGGCATTGGTATTGAAAAATCCCTCCGGTTCGAGTCCCTCCAGACCAACGATCTCTTTTTCTGGTAGTCCAGTATCAGGTGGCGCTTCACCATGCAGACTCGTTTTCTTGGCTTTTTGTTCGTGGCCGCATCCGCTGTTTCGTGTCTGGATGCCTCCCTGGCTTGGGCGCAGGCTCCGGCCAAGAAAATCGACTTCAGCCGCGATATTAAGCCGATCCTGTCGAACAAGTGCTTCCTCTGCCACGGTCCCAGTGAGACCGACCGCAAGGGGGGCAAGAATGGCTTGCGACTCGATACGCCGGCAGGTTCGATTGCGGATCTCGGTGGTCACGCGGCGGTTGTTCCCGGTAAGCCCGAAGCCAGCGAACTGGTGACCCGGATCTTGTCGCAGGATCCCGAAGAAGTGATGCCGCCGAAGACCAGCGGTAAGACGTTGTCTCCGCATGAAATGGAACTCCTGAAAGAATGGGTCCGGCAGGGAGCTCACTATTCGCTCCACTGGTCCTACATCAAGCCGGTGCGTCCTACTCCTCCGGCAGTGCAAGATGCGGCCTGGCCGAAGAACGATATCGACCGGTTCTTATTGGCACGGCTGGAGTCCGAGAAACTCAAGCCGGCCCCCGAAGCCGATCGCTATGCCCTCATACGCCGCGTGTCGCTCGATCTGATCGGACTGCCGCCGACATTGGAAGAGGTCGAGGCGTTCGTGAAGGATGCCGATCCGCAGGCCTATGAGAAACTGGTCGACCGCCTGCTGCAGAAGTCGGCTTATGGCGAACACTGGGCGAACCTGTGGCTCGATCTGGCTCGTTACGCGGACTCAGCCGGCTATGCCGATGATCCCTCGCGGACGATCTGGCTGTACCGAGATTATGTCATCCGCGCCTTGAACCAGAACAAGCCGTTCGACCAATTCACGATTGAACAATTGGCGGGGGATTTGCTGCCCAATGCGACCGACGAGCAGATTGTCGCCACAGCCTTCCATCGTAATACGTTGACGAACAGCGAAGGGGGCACCAACGACGAAGAGTTCCGCACAGTCGCCGTTGTGGATCGAGTCAACACGACGATGGCCGTCTGGATGGGGACCACGATCGCCTGTGCCCAATGCCATGACCATAAGTACGACCCGATTTCTCAGGATGAGTTCTTCCGCTTCTATGCGTTCTTTAACAACACGGCCGATGCGGACCGCCGCGATGAGTCGCCGCTCGCCATGATCTACTCGGACGAGCAGCGCCGCCAGAAGTCGCTGTGGGAAGAAGAACGGACGAAGGTCGAACTCGTGGCCAAGACATCGACTCCCGCCCTGCAGGCGTCTCAGACCAAGTGGGAAACGGCCTTCCCGTTGAATCTGGCCTGGCTGAATGCGAAGCCCGCGAGTGCCAGGTCAACAATGGGAGTTGCGATGACCATCGCCGAAGATGGCTCCGTCAGCGTTCCCACAACGGCCAAGACCGATACGTTCAACGTCGACATTTCACTGCCCGCAACCGCGGTGCGTGCCCTGCGGTTGGAGGCCCTGCCCGAACCGCTGCTGCCGAGTGGCGGGCCAGGACATGCCAGTGGGAATTTCGTCGTCACAAAAATCGCCGCGACGCTGAATCCCCCGATGGGAACGGCTCTCAGCGGCCGGTATGTCCGCATCGAATTACCCGGCAAGGGGAAGATGTTGTCGCTGGCGGAAGTCCAGGCATTCGCGGGTAAGGACAACCTGGCCCCCAAGGGTGAGGCCAAGCAGAGTTCCACCGACTATGCCGGCCCCGCCAACCTGGCAATCGACGGCAATACCGACGGCCGCTATGTGGAAGCCAAATCGACCACTCACACCGCCGCATCTGATGATCCCTGGTGGGAGCTCGACTTGAAGTCCGAGCAGAAACTGGACCGGCTGGTGGTCTGGGGGCGTGTCGACGTCGGAACAGTCGAACGTCTCGCCGACTTCAAGATCAGCCTCCTGAACGAGAAGCGTGAACCGGTCTGGGAGCAGAAAGTGGCCGCTCCGCCGAAGCCCAATACCGAGTTCTCACTCAGCGGTCGACGAGAGATTGAGTTCGCACTCGCCCTGGCTGATTTTACTCAAGCCGGCCTGGACCCGGCGGCCGTCATTAAGAACCCCGATCCCAAGACCAAAGGTTGGGCCATCGGTGGCGAGATCGGCAAGCCGCACGCTTTGACGCTCATTCCTAAGGCGCCGATTGAAGCTCCGGCGGGGTCGACTTTGACCGTCACGATCGAACAAAACTCATCCTTCGAAAATCACACGCTGGGGCATTTCCGACTCTCGACCACCGCCGATGCCGGTGTGGCCGAAGTCTCCCGCACCCCGGCTCCGGTCCTGGACGCATTACGAGTTGCGGCAGCTACCCGCACGCCGGCTCAAGTGGCGGCGATTGCTGCGTACTATCTCACCATCGCACCGGAACTCGATGCCACACGGAAGCAGTTGGCAACACTGACGCAACAGTTAGCCGAGCTGAAGCCCGAAACCGTGCCCATCATGAAGGAATTGCCTCAGGATCAGCGCCGGATCACCAAGATCCAGCACCGCGGCAATTTCATGGATCTGGGAGCCGAAGTGAAGGAAGGGACTCCAGCCACCTTCCCCTCATTGCCGGCCGACGCCCCACGAGACCGGCTGACGCTCGCCAAATGGGTCATGAGCGACGAGAACCCGCTGACAGGACGCGTCATTGCCAATCGCTATTGGGAGCAGATCTTCGGAGTGGGAATTGTGCTCACCAGCGAAGAGTTTGGATCGCAGGGCGACCAGCCATTCCATCCGGAATTGCTCGACTGGCTGGCGACGGAAATGGTCCGCCTGAAATGGGATACCAAAGCGTTCCTGCGATTGCTTGTGACCTCGGCCGCCTACCGCCAGTCGTCCAAAGCGCCGTCCGAACTGCAACATCGCGACCCCGACAACCGCCTCCTGGCGCGCGGGCCACGCTTCCGCTTGTCGGCAGAAACCTTGCGTGACCAGGCATTGCTGGTCAGCGGCCTGTTGAGCCCCAAGATGTACGGTCCTCCCGTCAAACCGGCGCAACCAGCCATGGGACTGAGCGCAGCATTTGGCAGCGGCATCGACTGGCAGACCAGTGCCGGTGCCGATAAGTATCGCCGCGGGCTCTACACCACATGGCGCCGTTCAAGCCCCTATCCTTCGATGGCCACGTTCGATGCCCCGAACCGCGAAACGTGTACGGTACGCCGCATCCGAACCAATACGCCGCTGCAGGCATTGGTAACATTAAACGACCCGGTCTATATCGAAGCGGCTCAAGCGTTGGCCCGCAGGATGGTCAGCGCCGGAGGCAAGACGCCGGCTGAGCGGTTGGCCTATGGCTTCCGTCTCTGCCTCGCCCGCGAGCCGCACCCGGCTGAAGTCGCGCGACTGGTGAAACTTTACGAAGACGCATTCAAAAAATACGGCCAGAATGCCGATGAGGCACGCAAGATGGCCACGGAGCCATTAGGGCCTCCACCGACCGAAATGAGTGTCCCGGAGCTGGCCGCGCTGACCGTGGTCGGCAACGTGCTGCTCAATTTGGATGAGACGATTATGAAACGTTGATGGCCACGGAACCATGAAAATCGATTGGCGAGATTCACGTTGCGAATTTGGGGTCGGGCGTTCAAATTTCAAAATTGGCCCGGTGCCCGATGCGATAATTCAAGTCAACGGTTTGGCCAATTTTGAAATTTGAACGCCCGACCCCAGCTCAACGGGCTTCGTTCGCAGTTACTGAGTTACGAATTGGAATCACATGAATCCTCAAATCGAAAACCTGTCGCTTCAAACGCGCCGCCACTTCCTCCAGCAATCTCAATTGGGTTTGGGGGCGATCGCTCTCTCCGCGCTGATGGGTAACTCTGCCTCGGCGGCGAAGCCCGATTCGTCCATCGATTCCGTGATTAACCCACTGGCTCCCAAGGCGGCCCCGCTCCCCGCGAAAGCCAAGCGGGTCATCTATCTCCATTTGACCGGTTCGCCTCCGCACCTGGACCTGTATGACTACAAGCCGGAACTCGTCAAACACACCGACGAACCGTGTCCCGATTCATTCCTCAAGGGGAAGCGATTCGCGTTTACGTCAGGCGTTCCGAAGCTGATGGGAACGCCGCGTAAATTCACGCAGAACGGTCAGGGGGGAGTCTGGTTATCGGACGCGATCCCCAATCTGCATGGCGTCGCCGATGAGATGTGCGTCATCAAATCGATGTACACCGAGCAATTCAATCATGCTCCCGCGGAGTTGCTGCTCTACACAGGATCGCCTCGATCGGGCCGGCCGTCGTTGGGTTCCTGGGTCACGTACGGCCTGGGATCAGAGAACGAAAATCTCCCCGGATTCGTCGTCCTGATTTCCAGCGGAGTTCAGCCCAATGGCGGCAAGAATTCGTACGGCAGCGGCTTCCTGCCATCGGTCTATCAGGGCGTGCAATGCCGCTCGAAGGGTGACCCGGTCTTGTACGTGACCGATCCCCCCGGCATGGACCGAGCCATGCGGCGCGAGAGTCTGGATGCCCTGCGGGACCTCAACGAATTGCAGTCTCAGGAACTTGGCAATCCCGAAACACTGACCCGCATTGCGCAGTACGAACTGGCCTACCGCATGCAGACCGCGGTACCGGAGGTCATGGATATCTCCAAGGAGACCAAGGCGACGTTGGACTCGTACGGGGCCACACCCGGCGGGGCCAGCTTTGCCAATAATTGCCTGCTGGCTCGGCGGTTGATCGAACAAGGTGTGCGTTATGTCCAATTGTTCGACTGGGGCTGGGACTTCCACGGCACGGGCGGCGACACCGACATCAAAGGCGGACTGACCAACAAGTGCGCGACGATGGACAAGCCGGTCGCGGCACTCCTTAAGGATCTCAAGCAACGTGGGTTGCTGGAGGATACGTTGATCATCTGCGGCGGAGAATTCGGCCGCACGCCGTTCCGCGAAGGCCGCACCGCAGGCAGTGCCTTGCTGGGCCGCGACCATTATCCTGATTGCTTCTCGATGTGGATGGCCGGCGGAGGGGTGAAGGGTGGGTATTCACACGGCGAATCCGATGAGTTCGGTTTCTCAGTGGCGAAGGACAAGGTCCACATCCACGACCTGCAAGCCACGATATTGCACTTGCTGGGCTTCGATCACACGCGTCTGACGACTCGTTTCCAGGGCCGAGACTATAGATTGACGGATGTTCACGGTAACGTCGTCAAGCAGATTTTAACGTGACGGGCGAATTACTGCTGTCCAAGTTCCGCCTTGATCTCTCCTAGCCGTTTGGTGAGAGCCTTGATCTCAGCGGAAATGGCCTTCAAATCGGCGGGGACGGGTTTGTCGGACTCGGCCGCTTTGGACAGCTTTTCGTTCGACTCTTCGAGCTTTTGACGCAGTTTGTCAATCTCCTCAAAGGCTTCCGCGGCCTTGAAGGGATTCACGGCGCGGGGGCGGTTGAGGATGGCTTGAATGCCCGGCTGGCCGATGGCAATTCCGTTGCCAATGGCATTCATCCCGAATTTGAGCTGGATGCCGTTGCCACCCTTGCTGTACTTTTCGAACAGCGTGTGGGCTTCGGCGTGGTTCTTCTTGAGATCGTCTTCATCTTTGGCAGTCACTGACTTCGTGACCTTCTGGCCGTTCACAGTTTCGGTGGTCGTGACGGTAATCTCCTTACCGTTGTTGTCCTTGATGACAATCTCTTTGCCATTCTCGGTCACCTTGATCTGGCGGGCACCATTGTTGATCTGAACCGCGATCTGTTGAAAGTTACCCTGTACTCCGCCCGGAAAACGACCACCGGGAATCCCGAGCTTGACGGGTGTCTCCAAGGCCGCGCGAGCCCGCTGGGCAACCGACTTATTCTCGCTCTTCGCGAGATTCTGCAATGCGGTCCGAGCCGCCAGTTGCACGTCTTCGGACTTGGAGCTTAGTCCCTCCGTCAACACAGCCAGACACCGGGTTGCCAGTTCCAAGTCATCGGTCTGCGCGGCACCGGCGACCGCTTCCATCCCCGCTTTTCCGGAGTGAACGAGTCTCTGTGAGGCTGCCTGACGAATGGCAAACTTGGGATTCACCAAGTCCTGGGTCCACTGCTTCAGTTGCTCGGCCGTGGCAGAGACCGGCTTCTCCGGCTGATTGTTCGGCTTCGTATCGGCAGTGGGAGCTTGCGGTTTTCCGGCGTCGTCCTTGGGGGCGGATGCCTCTTTTGCCGGCACTTCAACCTTCGCATCTTCTGCCCAAGTTGCGTTGACCCCAAAACTGACGAGCAATCCCGCGAGTAGCCAATATCGACACATGCCTGCACCTCATCCTGCTGAGAACCGACTGTTGTTGTCTGCCAGTGTACCCGAGACCTACGCAGACCTCCAATTCCAACTTCCGTAGGATAGGCATCCTGCCTGTCCGTTTCACTCATACTGACACACTGATACTGACAGGCAGGATGCCTATCCTACGGGTACTCGGTCAATCGGAAGTTGCGGAAGTCCAAGTTGGTCGTGGGATCATGCCCCTGCAGACTGAAATGTCCGGCTTGGATTCGCAGGCCATTGCGGGGATTGAGATCCGGTTTGCGAGT
>JAQGHS010000535.1 GCA_028291605.1 Planctomycetaceae bacterium
CAAACTAGAAATGCTTTCCAGAATCCAGAATCCGGAATGATTGGGAGTGCTCCCAGCTGGGAACGCAGTGGAACGACCTTCCTACTCGGGAACGACCGAATTTCTTGAGAGGTTGGCGTCCGAACAGTACAGCTGTCTGCTAGTTACTTGCAGCTTGGTCCCATCGGGAGTGAAATCGATTCTCGATCGTGTGGCCGGGTTCGTGAGCCAGTGGTGGCAGCACAAGTTGTCCCGTTTTTGCATCCCAGATCCGGGCGCTGCCATCCACACCGCCTGTGACAATGCGTCGAGAGTCAGGATTGAAAACCAGAAACCAGACGTCGCTGGGGTGTTTCGGGGGCGGGGTCAACGGCCGGCCGCTGGCGGCGTCCCAAATCCGTGCGCTGCCATCACTGCTGGCGGTGGCGACACACCGGCTATCCTTTCCGCCAGACCACATGATGACATGCGGCTCGCTCATTTGGCGCTCTTGCCCTCTGCAGACGTTTTCAGTGCCACGGGGTCGACTTCCAAGAGTTGTACATCACAAAGGAAACTACTACCGGAGGCCGAACCTCCGGTCACGTATATCCGAGAGCCTATCGCTATGCTTGAGTGGCCCCATCGAGCCTGTTCAATCCTGGTTTGAGACATTATCCAAGGCCCGACCGAGCCATCGTCGCCGAGTCGAGCGTACTGGATACTTGAAATCACATTGCCTTCACCAAGCGAGCCTGCCACAGATATTGCGAAGCTGTTTGCGCCTTTTGTCACGACACTTGCGGTATGGCCGTACAGACGCATTCGCAGCGGAAATGGACTTGTTTGCCAAGCATCCAAATCGCCATTTTTTGCCAGGTGAGCAAATTGTACGTCTGAGAATACATCGTCGAAATTGCGGTCTCCCCAGCCACCGCAAATGTGCAAGCAATCTTTCCAGAGGAAGGCAGCGGGAGTCGAGCGGCCTCCTTTCATATCGAAGCTCGCCGACTTCCATTCACTTAAACTCCCGTCGCTCATAACCTCGGCATACTCCACGGAGTCAAAGTGAACCGTATTGAGCCCGACCTGTCCAACGCCCCCAACGGCGTAAAGTAGAGTGCGACCATCAGAGAGTTCGCGGACTATGAGATCGAAATTCGAGCGTGGGGTACGGAGTGGATATTTCTCGGTAGCCCACTTGCCGATTTTTCCATCCGGCTGGAAACGCGCAGACTCAACAGTCCCCTTTGTCGTCCATTTGTCATCCGAACCGCCTGCCGCATAAATACAACTCTTTACGCATACGGAGGCCAAACCTGTACGAGCCACCGACATTTCACTAGTAGTCTGCCAGGGGCCAAGTGTTCCGTCAGCCTTGATCTGAGTAACTTGAACTGATGGATAAAAGACGGCGTGATCAGTTTCCCATCGGTATCCACCAAGGATGTAAAGATACGCGCCGTTCGACACGGTTTGATGTGATGTCCTCGGCCCGTCGAAGGAAGTCAACGCCTTGGGACTTTGAATTTTAAGTTCGTGCTCTTGTAGAGGACTTTGGCAAGTAGCAACTGTCGGTAAGAGAAACATCAAGAACGCAATCAGGAACCGCATCTTTTATCTCCTCAAGGAATCCTCAAGAGCTCCCGTGTCAATTTCAGACCGGAAATCCGCGAACAATGGGCAACAAATGTCGAGCCGTATGCTCGCATTGTTTCCGAAGTTCTGTAAAAGAACAAGGGGCCCTATTTCCGGGTCGCGAAAGGGCGAGAAACTCTCTTCCTCATTTTTTTACGACAGCCACTTCCGTTAACATTTGTGCTGAATTCAATCGAATGGATTCTGGTGGCTTAGGTACCCGCAGTGATGGCGATAGACTGTCCGGGGTTTGGAATGGCCGCGACCGCGCGGGCTTGGTTGGCGAGTCCTATGAGGTGTACTTGAGAGTTTGGTTGATGTCTGAGTGTCGGGCCAGTTTACGGGCATCCCTCGGCGAAGCACCGCTTCGAAGCAGCTCTGTAATAGGTGTGTGGCGCTCAGCTGCGTGGATGCCCGCGATGACTTCTCGCGTCTCGTAGGCAATCCCGGCCCGCACCAGGTCCTTCTTGACCATCAGCCGCGTTGGGCGGTCCTTCAACTGCGGGGCCGGGGGTGGCCTGGCAGGTTGATAGATCGCGTTGGGGGGGGAACGGATTCGCGATCGCAGACTAGCGGCGAAGCATATCTCGTGTTTGCGATTCGAGCTTTAATTTTATTTGCAAGGATGCTCAATTGGCTCGTAATATTTCCGGGCTGGCGTTGCGCCAGGCGTTTTCCGAAAGGTCGGCTGCATCTATCCCAAATTCACCTCCGTCGAATGTTCACTCATTGCTATCCTGCGAAGAAGTCGGGAACATTGTCCCTGTCTGAGGGCCAAATTACCGTATGAGCAGATCTGGCTGAAGATACAGATCGTCTTCAACCAGATCGGCTCCTCGTTGCTGTTTTTCCCGGAATTCATGAGGCCGCTGTCCCGACGCTGATCGTCAAATCACTCCAATAACTCGCTTGATTCATTGGAAGTTGGTGTGGCTTTTTTTCATCAGGGTTAATTCTCACAGTGCCCGGATGGATGAAAGTTTCAGCGTTGTCTTGTTTTACATGGCAGCGGTGCAGTCGGTTTCCAATCGCAATTTCCTCTCATGCAGACCAACCATCAAGAGACCTGTTCGCCCGTCCGTCCTGTGGAATTCCGGCGATTGCTGCAAGTTCTGATTGCTCCAATCGCAAGTTTCATCGCAACTCTGGCGGATGCACGACCGGTTCTCTGACGTGGTAATTGGTCCCGAGGCAGCGTACTTCGATGCTAATTCGCTCCTGGTTGTTTCATCTCGTGTCGCAGTTTACGCGCCTGGCCAAGCGGCATCGCAGGGCGCGGCCGCAACGCATGCGAGTTCGCCGGGCCCAGAAAGTCGCGCGCGCGGGCGAATCGCTGGAAGATCGGACGCTGCTGGCGGCCAGCCTGATCTTCACTGCCCAAGTCCAGACGCCGCAAAATCTGACGCTGCAACTTGTGGGAACCGACGTGCAGATCGTCGATTCCAGCGACTCCTCGACCGTCTTAGCGTCGGAGACACTGGCAAATATCACAGGCGGAGTCCAGATTTCGGGCTCCGGATTTAATGTGAATCTGACGATCGATTCCAGCCTCCCGATCATTCCGGGGGGGATCCAGTTCGACGGCGGTGCAGGTATCAACACCTTGACCGGGCCGGTAGCCGACACGATTTGGAACGTCACTGGGGCCGACTTGGGCAACCTGGTGAGTGGCAGTTTGACTGTCCAGTTCAGCGGCGTTGAGAATCTCACGGGAGGTGCGGGGGCCAGCGATCAATTCATCGTTTCCGCCACAGGCAGCCTGAGCGGCAGCGTTCAAGGTCAAGTCATCGATACGGACAGCGTCACGGTGCAGTTGCAGGCCACCACCAGTTCCCAGACGCTGGCCGCGGTTTCCGGAGCGACTTCCACCGCTGGCACAGTGACGCGAAACAATGTCGCGGCGGTCACGTATGTTGGGATCAAGCAGCCGGTGGGCCTGACGGTCATCGCCACGGGGCAAGCAGACTCGATCGAACTGCAACGGGGAGCGGCAGCCGGTACGCTCGACATTCGCAGCACGAACACGATCGCGACCTTCGGAACGGTGAACGTGTCGCTGCGGGCCGGCATTGTGGCCGGCCTCGATATGGGAGGTGGAGGTGATTCGCTGACGATTGGCTCATCCGCCACTGATGCCGCGCTGGAAGGGGGCGAGATCGAGGTCGATGGAGGGACCGGCACCAACACCATCACCAGCCTGGCTGCGAAGAACGCCTGGAACATCGACGCTCTGAACCAGGGCACCCTCAACGACGTCATCAGCTTCTTCGGCGTCCAGAATCTCACCGGCAGTACGGGGCAGGACTCGTTCAACTTCGCGGCTGGTGCTGCAGTGGATGGGACTGTGGATGGCGCAGAGGGTCAGAACACGCTGGACTATTCGGCCTACACGACGGCGGTCGCCGTCGATTTTGGCACCCACTCCGCCACCGGAACGTTCTCGGCGGTCAACTATGACAAGGTCATCGGCGGGTCCGCTGATGACACGCTGACTGGCCCGGCGGCCGACACGGTCTGGCGGATCAACGATGTGGACGGCGGCTATCTGGTTAATGCCGAGGTGACGGTCCTGACCTTCGTGGGAATCGAGAACTTGACGGGCGCGGCGACCAATCGGGACGCCTTCATCGTCGAACAGGACGGCAGCATCTCGGGTGCGCTCACCGGGTCGACTGCCGGTCGCGGCGGACTGCTCATCCAGGGCGACATCGACGACGGTTACACCGTTGTGAATCCGCTCGCCGGCCTCTTATCGCAAACAGTCACTGTGCATACCAAGACCGTGACGTATGCCGGGCTGAATCCCTTCGTGAGCCTGGCGGCAACTGCGGACGCGGTGATTGCGGGGGGCGAAGTCGACACGGCGTGGCGGCTGGGGGATGCCGCTGCCGCGGACAAGCTGACGATCACCAGCATCAAAGGCCGGTTTTATGATGTGGCTTCGACGACTCTCGTTGACAACCTCACCTTCGCCAAACCGACCACGTCGTTGACGATTGTGCTGGCAGATGGGGCCTCGAGTATCGCCTTGGATGCCATCAACGGACCGCTGGCCATCGACATTCAGGCGGGAACGGGGATGAATACACTCTATGCATCCGACGGCGTGGCCCATTCCTGGACGATCACGGATTTCAATGAAGGCACCGTCGACGGTTACGGCACGACGTCAGTGCATTTCACCGGCATCGGCACGTTAATCGGTGGCGATCAGGACGATACATTTGCCTACTCGGACAATCTGGCTGGTGTGGATGGGATCGATGGCGGTACTGGTGGTACCGACACGATCGACTATAGCGGCACGACCGGCGGAGTGAACCTCCAACTGGGCGTCGGGAACAACAACATCGACGCGGTCATTGGCGGCGCAGGGGTCGACACCCTGGTCGGTGTCGCCGACGATAACGTGTGGACGATCTCGGGCACCAATAACGGTCAGGTGGTCACTAACCGCCACTCGACAACCAATTTGGACGAATCCACCGTTGTCGACATCGCAGCCAAGACGATCACTTTTGCGGTCGGCAAGGCATTCACCGATGGGGATCAAGTCACCTACGTCAGCGACCTGGCCGCGGGTAGCGATACGAGCGGGCTGACCTCGCATGGCACGTACTTTGTCAAGGTGATCGACGCCAAAACGATTCAACTGAGTCTCGTCGCCGGCGGTGTGCCGATCGTGCTCGGGGCCAGTCCCTGGGCGAATGGCAACAGCTTGCTGTCGCATTCCGCCGTGGTGATCTACAACGTTTCCTTCAGCGGTTTTGAAAACCTCTCAGGTAATGTGGGGGACGATGAGTTCGTCCTGGGTAACGCCGCAGGAGTGAGCGGTTGGCTGGATGGTGGGGCGGGAAACAACAGCCTCGATTATTCCGCGTACACGACCGGAGTGCAGGTGAATCTCGGACCGATCTCGGCCGGTGCGACCACTGGCGTCGCGGGCGGTATTCGCAACATGACTGAAGTGGTCGGCGGCAGTAGCACGGACACGTTGCGGGGGTCCGACCTGGATGCCACCTGGGAAATTAACGGGGTCAACTCTGGCTCGATCGACCAAGTCACGTTCACCGGCAACGGCCTCACCCTCGCGCGGCCGGTGGCCTTTTCTGGATTCGAGAATCTGACGGGTGAAACCGGCGTCAACGATGGATTCGTGGTCCGCGCTGGCGGCAGCATCAGCGGTCTCATCAACGGCGGCACGGACCGCTCGGGCACGCTGTCCATTGAAGATCCCGGGCACCCCGGTCAGGTGGCGATCGTCATACCGGGTGTATCGGGAGCGGGAACGCTGGCGGCCGGCACAATCTATGCAAACACGAGCGCGGTCAACTTCGCTGGAATCGGTGACCCGTTCCGCGCGGATACGTCCGTTCCAGGCGTTCTGAAATTGAGTACGAGCCTGATTGATGGACAGGTCTCGCTAACCCAGGACTCGTCCGGCAATCTCTCCTTAAGCAGCACGAGTTCTTCGACCGCATTCTGGAACTACACGTCGAGCCAATTCGACACCGGTTCCGTGACGGCCTCCATCCCCGTCGGGACAACCCGCGTCGAACTGGCGGGGGGCGGCACGTTCGCGATCGGCGGCCTGAACTTGAACGGCGCGGATTTGGTCAGCACGTCGGGCGGCGACTATGTGTTCACTCAGAATGTGCTGACCGGCGGCGGCAGTATTACCATCATTCCCCCCGCCCGGGTCAATGAAGAAACGTCCCGCAATACGGCCGGGACGATCACAGTGAACGCCGGCGTCGTGCTCGACACGCGGAAGAAGGACTCGCAGGGCGTTTCGATCGGAGCCTCCGGTAATATCACGCTGAAGGCGTATCAAATCACGGTGAACGCCAATGCCCAGCTGCTGAGCTTTGATGATCGGACGACGGCCGCTACCGCTGGCATCCCCCTGGCGATCTCTAACCTGTCGACCCCGGCCGTCCTGTGGCTTCCAGGCAAGGTCTATCGCGACATTCCGACCACCGGGGGCAGTGGGACGGGACTGCGGGTCGATGTCATTACCGACAACGCTGGCAATCCATCAGTGGTCATGCGATCCCCAGGCGCGGGTTACACCAATGGCGACGTCATCTCCATCGCGCATCCTAATCTCTACCTGACCGGCAGCACATTATTCCATAATGGCAGCGACCTCACGGTGCATGTGGACGGGCTGCAGGCACTCGGCGGGAGCATCAGCCTGTCGGCGTACCACCACGCTCAGGCGATTGCGTATTCGTATAACCCGATCGACGTCGGTATTACGGTGGGCAGTGGAGCGCTGATTCGGGGGCGCGACGTCAGCATCATCGCCGACGCCGACAATACCCGTATCTTCGATGACTCCCAGGACCAGTTGGGTTTGTTTAAGGACGGACTCGACAACTCGTTCGTGAAGCAGAAGTCGGAAGCCTTGCTCGACTTCCTCATTAATTTCCGTCTCATGGTGGGAGTCAGCCAGGCTGAAGCCAGCGCGACCGTCCACTTGCTGGGCGGGTCGACGATCGAAGCTGACGGCGGCAGCGTCTTCACCGAGGCCTTCGCCAGGTCCAAAGCTCATGCGTTTACGCTGGGGGCGACGGTCGGATTTACCTACGGCCGCAGCGATGCCACGGCGCTGGTCGATGTGCAAGGGACTGTGACCTCGACGACAGGCAGCGTCAGTATCGTGGCCACGACGGCCAATATCATCGATGTGACCACTAAGACGACCAGTGCCGGCCCGCTGAAACGTATCAATCCCTTTTCCGTTTCCGCGGCCGTGACGGAAGGCTATTCGCATGCGACGGTCACCATTGGGACGTCGGCTGTCATTTCGGCGGGTAAAGATGTGGCGTTGTGGGCCTTGAACGTCAAGAACCTGTCGAATTCGGTCTCCGCTTCGAGCGACGACTCGAAGCTCGGAATCTCCGTCGCGGTGGCACTCGACGACGCCACGGCCGACCTGTTCATTGCCGGCCACGTGAGTGGGGCGAACGTGCAGTTCGTCTCCCAGACCATGGCCGAAAAGGACGCCACGTTAGTTAAGTTCCAGAATGGCCAGCCCATCAGGAGCAATAAGGTTAACTATGCCACGAATCTGTTGCAGATTACGCGAACGGGTGCAGATGTGGCCGCCGGCAGCCCCGACGTCACCTCTGGCATGGCAGCCATTATCGGCTCGCTCCTGAAGACCCGCAGTGACCGGAACTATGGCAAAGATGCAGAGAAGATGGGTGATGAGGTTAAACAAGGGCATTCCGTCGGAGTGATCGTCGCTGGGTTTGGATGGCATTCGGACACGGCGACGACCACCGTGGCTGGCACCGCCGTGATCAACGCCACTGGCAGCGTGGAGATCCAGGCGAATGTCGTCGATCGGCCCGAGGTGACGGCGCAAGGTCTGGCAGCCGTCATGAGTCTGCCCGGCGTGACTCAGACGCCGGGTGAAAGGATTGTGGCCATTGCGGTCGGCTTCGGTGACTTTACCAATAAGTCGAATGCGACGGTGCAATCCGGAGCCCAAATCAACGCCGGCGGAATGCTGGAAGTCGCGGCCAACACGATGCTGCCCTACGTCATTCCGTGGCAGGATTTCAATACATCGGACGCGTTGAAGACCAGTGAGCAAGTCGCCAGTCGACTGCTGCAGCATCTGGGTGATGACAACCTCGGGGCGAATGACTATCTCACCTCATTCGCCCAGAGTACAGCCGTCGGCAATAAAAAGGGGTATGCGGTTTCGGCGGATATTCTGGGGATGACCAATGGGGCTGTGGCCCGGATCGAATCCGGCGCGCTGATCAACCAGTCTGGTGCGATGACGAATGCTCGCGACGTGAGCGTCACGGCAAAAGTCGACGTCATGGCCCTGCACCTGGCCGGCAACTTCCCGCAGATTCTCGACGCCGTATTTGGATCGGCCGATCGGAGTCAGACGGTCAAAAACAGCGGCTCGAAGAGCGGGATTGGCGGCGCGTTCTCGGTCATCATGTACGACAACACGACGCAGGCCATCATTGAGTCTGGTGCTCAAGTGAAGGCCCACGATCTGCTGGTTGACGCCAAAACTCAGGTCAAAACCGTCTCGCTCGGAATTTCCGGTGGCAAGGCGGGTGAGACGGCTGTGAATGGTGTCTTCAACTTCGTCAGTATCAACGATACGACACTCGCCCAAATCGGACAGGGTGCTATCGTCTCGGCCACAGGCAAAGTCGACGTCACCGCGAATGATGATCCGCTGGTCATCAACCTCGCCGGCGGCGTGAGCATCGGCACGAGTGTGGGGTTCGGTATCACGGTGGGCACGAATGTCATCTTCCGTGATACCAAGGCAATCATCGGCAATGCCGACGTGGCGATCGGCAACGGCGATGTGGCCCCCAACACGGGTGTAAATGCGGCGACTAATACGATCGACCTGGGATATGTCCATGGCTTCACGACCGGTGATGAGGTCGTCTATAGCAACGGTGGTAACGACTCGATCGGCGGTCTGACGGACGGCGGCACCTATCGCGTGACGCGGATCAATGCGACCACGATTGGACTGGCCCGCTCGCTGGAGGAAGCCAACGGCACCGCCCCTGGGTTCAGTGCAGCGTCAGTCTCCGCCAATGTCATTGACCTCGGCTATGTGCACGGTTTCCAGACGGGTGATGCCGTCGTCTACGACAACGGCGGGGGAACGAGCCTCGGTGATCTGGTGCAGCGGCGAACGTATTACGTCATCCGCGTGGATGCCACGCACATTAAGCTGGCGGACACCGCCATCTTAGCCGCCAACAGTACGGCGCACGTCCTGGCCACCAACCCCACCGGAACCGGCATTGGTCACAGCCTCCGGATCGCCTTGGATCCCACCTCGAACCGGGGTCTGCTGCACAACATCGGCCGGAACTTTTCGGCCGCCAACGCCGTCACCAGCACGTACGACAGCATCGATCTGGGTTACGCGCACGGCTTCCAGCAGGGGCAGGCGGTGATCTATACCGCGGGGACCGACGGGGCCATCGGCGGCTTGACCAACAACACCGTTTACTATGTGGTACCCGATTCCAGTAACCCGAACGCCTTCCACCTCGCGGCTTCGCAAGCCGACGCGCTGGGACTGACGCCGACCCTGCTCAGCCTGACGCCGTCCACGAGCGCAGGATCTGTGACCGGCTTCGGAGTGGTGCTGAATCCCATTTCGGCTGTCAGTGTCGCGAATGCCACGATCAATCTGGGCTACAGTCACGGGTTCCAGGACGGCGCGGCAGTCATCTATAGTAACGGTGGCGGGGGCAGCATCGGCGGCCTCACCAACGGCAATACGTACTACGTCAAAGTGGTGAATGACACGACCATCAAACTGTCGGCGTCGGCTGCCGGGGTGACGAATGGAAACTTCATCAGCCTCAATCTGACCGGGACCAGCGGTGAGAAGCACAGCTTCCGAGTCGCGATCAATCCGCTGACGGCCGTGACGGGCGGTGATGCCACCATGGCCGAGACCATCAACCTGGGCTATACGCATGGGTTCAGCACGGGCCAGCGGGTCATCTACAGCAACGGCGGCGGTGCGAGCATTGGCGGCCTGGCCAGCAAAAATGCCTACTATGTGATTGTCGTCAGCCCGACCACCATTCGACTGGCGGATTCGCTGGCCAATGCCCAGCGCGGGGTGGCGATCGATCTGGATGACACAGTCGCGACCGGAACGAAGCAGAGCATTGCGGTTCCGTTCCGAGCTCTCCCTGTCGTCAACGCCGCCACCAACACCATTCAGTTGCCGAATGCGGGTGGATTTTACAATGGGCAGGAAGTCGTCTACGACAACGGCGGTGGAACCAGCATCGGCGGACTCACCCAGCTGGGACATTATTTCGTCACGGTGGTCGATACTTCCACAATTAAGCTGTCGACGAGTAACACCAGTGCCGCCAATCGGGCGGCGACTGTGGTCACGCTGAATCCCAGTTTGGCGACAGGCACCCGGCATTATTTCTCGGATCCGAATACCGGTATCGGGTCATTGAGCTCCGCCGGCAAGACGACTGTCCACGCGACGAATGCCGGTCTGGTCGTCACGGTCACCCTGGCCGCGGCCAAGGTGGGGGATCCTCCCCCCTCGGAAGACGACGAGCTGGCGGAGGAAGCTCCTGGTGGTGAGAAGCACGGACAGGCCGTGTCAGGCAGCGTGTCGATCAATTACATGCACGACACCACCGAGACCTACATTCGTGGGATTAGTCTCACGAACGTCGGCGGTGTGGACTTATGGGCGAAGAACAGCCCATCGATCATTGCCGTATCGGGCGCAGCGGCGTTGTCCACGAATTCCAGTAATTCGGCGAAGAATGTGGGCCTCGCCGGGGCGTTCACTGTCAACATCGTCGACAGTCGGACGCATGCCTTCATTCAGAACTCGATCCTCACGAACGTGGGGGTGGTGACAGTCCAGGCAGAGGGCACGGCGGGGATCATATCGATCGCGGCCGGCCTGGGTGGTTCGTCCCGCGGCACGGGCATCGCGGGTTCCGTCGCCTATAACCAGATCGACAGCGAAACAGCGGCCTATCTCTCCGGCGGTTCGATCGCCGCGAGCAGCCTGGCAGTCACGGCACACGATGCGACGTCGATCATCACGGTGGCCGGCGGCCTCGCCTATGGCGGCAAGATCGGAATCGGGGCGGGCATTGCGATCAATTTGATCACGGAGACCATCGATGCGCATCTCGATCGCACGGGCGTGAACGTGACGGGTGCGGTCACTGTGAATGCACTGAACAACACGCACATCACGGCTGTGGCGGCCGGGGTTGGCGTCGTCGTGGCGACGCCACCGGCTGACGATCCGACTGCCAAGCCGAAGGGGCTGGCCATTGCGGTGGGGCTCTCCATCAATCGGATCGCCGCGGACGTTAAGGCGTACATTTCCGATGACGGCACGCACATCGCCAATGTGGGTAGCCTGTCCGTGAATGCCGATGACACCGATTCCTGGATCATCACGGTGGCGGGCGGCGTCGCCGTCGGCCTGTCCAAGGGTGCGGAATCAGGGGCTGGGGCGGGTGCGGGTGGAGCAGCATTTGCCTTTAACAAGATCGAAACGTCGGTCGCTGCCTACCTGGACCATATCGTTGTTGTGAGTACGGCCGGCTTGGTCGAAGTGAAGGCCCATTCGAAGAGCCGAATTGAGGCGTATGCGATCGGCGGGGCGATCGCCGGGGCCAAGGGGGGCGGGACAGGGGGAGCCGCCGCCATTGCCGGCGCAGGAGCCTTCACGTTCAACGACATCCGTAAGGATGTCTCGGCATCGATCCGCAACCAAAGTGCGGTGACCACGACGGGCGCTCACAGCGTGACCGTTTCCGCCATGGATGAATCGAAGATTATTGCGATCGCCGGTTCCATTGCGATTGCCATCGGCCTGGGTGGCAGTGGTGGCGCCGGGGTCGGGGTCTCGGTGGGCGCTTCGGTGGCCATCAACAGTATTAAGGACAAGACTTCTGGTGGCGGAGTCCAGGCCACGATCTCCCGTTCGACCGTGGCCGCCGGCGGTGATGTGCGCGTCATCGCGACATCCACGCCGACGATCAATGTCACTGCGGTTGCCGGCAGCCTGGCAGTGGGGACATCTGGCAAGACTACGGCCGCGGCCGTCTCGGGAGCCGGGGCGGGCGCCGACAACGTGGTCGACACAACCGTACTGGCCGCGATCAGCTACACCCCCGCTAAGGTCCTGGTGTCCGATCCTGCCCCTGTCCGTTCCCAGACCGGCAGCGTGCTTGTTTCCGCAACCGACACCTCGACACTCAAGGCGGTTGCCGTCGGTGCCAGCATCGCATTTGCGGCCGGAGAAAAGAATGCGGCGGGCGTGGCGATCGGCATCTCGATCGCTCACAACAGCATCGCCAACAACGTCACGGCTGCGTTGCGGAATGCGGAGGTGGGGGCGGCGCAAGTCGTCGGTGTTTCGGCCACCAGCACCAACATCATCACGGCGACCGCTGTGGCGGCCTCGGTCTCATTCGCGAATGCCGATAACGCCGTGGCCATCAGCGTGGGCGGTGCCGAGTCAACCAATGTGATTCTGGCGAAGACCAATGCTCTCATTCAGAACAGCTTCGTCGTATCGAGCGGTAACGTGAATGTGACCGCCACGAACTCCTCGAACATTGATGCGACAATTGTGTCGGCAGCGCTGGCCCTGGGATTCGGGAAGAAGCTCGGTGTCGGTGTGGCAATCGGCGCCGCGGTGGCGACCAACCTGATCGGCTTTAAGGCCGGAGAAGACACGCCGACACCGGCTGAAGTGCAGGCCTACGTGCGGAATTCGACCGTCCAGGCGCAGGGCAATCTCAATGTCACCGCGGTGGCAGACCACGAGACAATCGACGCGACGGTCGTGGCGGCCTCCGCAGCCATCGCCGCGAGTCGCGACCTTGGAATCGCAGCCGCCGGATCGGGGGTCGATGTCAAAAACAAGATCGCGACTTCGATCAAGGCCTTCGTCGACTATGTTCCTAATCTGCAGGTAGCGGGCGGACCGGTCGGAACTTTCGAAGCGGTGAACGGGACGGTTCTCGCGCAAGATGTGTCCATCACGGCCGACGACACTTCCGTGATTACGGCGGTGGCTGTGGGCGCAGCGCTGGCCGGTTCCTACGGCGACAAGGGAGCGGTGTCGATCGCGATTGGCGTTTCCCTGGCCCACAACGAAGTCCGCAACCAGGTCGAGGCCTACGTTAAGAACGCGAACAAGAATACCGCGGTTGCCACAGACTATGGGATCTCGTTCAGTGGGAATTTCAAGGTAGAAGCGACCGAGGACGCCACCATCACGGCGACTGCTGTGGCGGCGTCACTGGCCGCCGCATTCAGCAAGGACGGCGCCCTGGCACTGAGCGGAGCAGGGGCGGAGTCTACCAACGTCATCCTGACGAACACCAACGCCTCGATTCAGAACAGCCGGATCGTGGGCACAGGGACGGGCTACGCGACGTTCCTGGCGACCAATGACTCGCATATCACCGCCACCATCGTCGGTGCATCTTTGGCTGTCGGTATTGGTAAGGAAGCGGGCGTGGGGGTGTCGATCGGCGCGGCTCTGGCGAGAAACTACATCGGCTGGGATCCCGCTGGTGGTGCCGCACAGGCCCCCGCCGGCCAGACCCAGGCCTACGTCGCTAGTTCCAGCATCGTCGTCGGCGGAGCCTTTTCCGCCACGGCCACGGCCTCGGAAATCGTTGACGCCACCGTGGTCGCAGCTTCTGCGGCGGTCGCAGGGGGGAAGGCCGGAGTGGCCCTCAGCGGGTCGGGTGCGGATTCCGTTAACGAGGTCGCTACCTCGGTACTGGCTTACATTGACGGGGATAATTCCGGGGGAATCCACGCGACTGCCATCACGGTGACCGCTGACGATACGTCCAAAATCACGGCCGTCACCGTCGGAGCGTCGCTGGCGGCTTCGTATGGGCCCGATCTGGGATTTGCCCTGACGATCGGAGTCTCACTGTCGGAAAACGTGATCCGCAGCCGAGTCGAAGCTAATATTCTGAATGCGCACGACGTCGTCAGCACCAGCACCATTACGGTGGCCGCCGCGGATCACACTTCGATCCATTCCGTTGCGGTCGCGGCTTCCCTGGCGGTTGGCTTATCGGGAAAAGCCGGAATTGCGATCAGCGGTGCCGGAGCCGAATCCACCAACGTGATCAATACCCGGAACAACGCTCGGGTGGAAAACAGCGCTCTGACGGCCACCGGCGCCGTGTCGATCACAGCGGGTTCAAGTTCGTCCGCGGCGCCGACCGCTCTGACGCCTGTCGGCAATTTCACGGCCGGCCTGGATGATGCGTCCGCGACCGACTTGCTCGAAGCGGATCAGACCATCGACGGTGTTGTCTACAAGCAGGGCACCCCCGATCCGACGGATGTCACCAACGACAATACTTTCAAGACGACACTTCAATCAGCTCTGTCCGCTGCCGGGATTGACTTGTCTACGAATCCCGATGACCTGGCCGTCACGGTCCGAAAAGTGGACACCGGCGCGGACCTGATCGACCCGGATGATGATACCGGGGTGGAATGGTCGGTGACCGACCGCAAGTCGGGACTCTCCGTGATCATTTCGAAAGATACGAACGGCAATTTCACGGTCTTCGAAACGCAGATCTCGGCGACCGTCGTCGGCGCCTCGGTGGCGGTCGGCGGCGGAGCGACAGTGGGCGCCGGGCTGGCGATCGGGGCGTCCGTCGCCCGGAACCTGATCGGTTCCAAGCAGGATGACACGGCGGGGATGAGGCATTCTGCGATCATTTCCAACGCTGATCCGGCCGAAGTTCGAGCGCGGATTCTGAATTCGAGCATCAACACCACGGGGGGCAATCTGACCCTGAGCGCGACCGCTCAGCAATCGATCGACGCGTTCGTCGGTGGATTCGCGGCAGCCGTGGGCGGATCGTCAGGAGTCGGACTGGCCGGGAGTGGTGCGGGTGCGCGGGCGTTGAACGCAGTTTCGATCAACGTGGCCGCGTTCATTGACGGGAATGGGAGTGCCGGCATCCACGCCCGCGGTATCACGGTCGAGGCCATTGATACTTCGTCGATCTCGGCAGTCACCGGTGCGGCCGCGCTGGCCGTGGCGTTTGGCGGCGAGGGCGCCGTGGCCATCGCGGTCGGCGTGGCACTGGCTGAAAATGTGATTCAGAACAAGGTGGAAGCCTATATCAGCCATGCGAATCAACTGACGACGACGGGAACGGGCGCGATCAGCGTGTTGGCATCTGAATCCGCCACGATTGATTCGACCACATTTTCTGCCGCGGTGGCGATTGCCGTTTCCGAGATCAGCTTCGGAGCAGCGGTCGGCTATCTCTCGGCCACGAACACCCTGTCTAACACGATTACCGCTTACATCGTGGACAGCTCGGCCATCTCGTCGGCGGCCGGAGTGTCGGTATCGGCACGCGACGTCGGGGTGATCTCGGCGGACACCTTCTCTCTCGCGATTGCCGGCGGCCTCGTGGGAGTCGGCGTGGCGGCGGGCTCGGGGGTCAATACGATCGACGATGACGTGTCTGCCTCGGTCAAGGACTCGGGAGTTGACGCGTTGTCCGGCGATATCGTCGTCACGGCGACGTCCACGCCGACCATCACGACCACGTCCACGACTGTCGCAGTGGCGATCGCGATCGGTGCCGGCGCTGCAATCTTCGACGCGACGACCAAAGTAAAAGGCAAGACCGAGGCATATTTGCTGAATGCCAGGCTGACGGCGCTCGGCCATGCCATCAATGTCAGAGCCACTTCGACAGAATCTCTAAGCCCCCTCGTCCGCGGGGGAGCAGGTGGCCTGGTTGCGGTCGGGGTCATGTTGTCCGAGGCCACAGTGGAAGGCTCGACGTTGGCTCACCTCGACGGCGCCACGACGATCTCGGCCAATAGCATCTCCATCACAGCCACCGATACCAGCACCGCCACGCCCGTGACTAATGTCGGCAGCGTGGGCGGTGTCGGAGTGTCCTATGCCAAAACCGACGCCACGCTCAAGCGGGAGACCCTGGCGACCGTTCCGGCGGGAACCCGAATCACCCTGGCATCCGGATCGCTGACGGTTCACGCCGAGTCCTCGGCCACGGCCTACACCAGCAGCCGATCCGACGGCGGGGGTGTGGTTGCAATCAGTGTGCTCGATATCAATTCCAAAGTTGCCAGTATCACCCGGGCCATGATTTCCAGTGGCGCCGAGATCGTGGTTCCGCCCACCAATACCACCGGCAACGTGACTGTCTCCGCCACTTCGCAAAACCTGGCAGTGGCGAATACGGTGAATTACGGCGGCGGCGGAGTCAACGTTCAGGACAGCACTCCCACCGCGACTGTGGAGTCTACGACTGAAGCCCTGATGTTGGGCAATCTGAAGGGACCGGACGGCGCGGCTTCCGGTGCGTCCAGTCTCGAAGTGCGGGCGACGGCCAATGATCGGTCCGTGGCTGGATCCAATACTCGAGGTGGAGGTCTGGTCCAAGTTGGCATTGCAAACGTCAAAGCCAATACTAACCCGACTGTGAGAGCCCAGATCGGCGGCACGGTCGAGGTTAAGAATGACATCACAGTGCAGGCCGACTCGAGGACCGACGCAGATACCACGAACGACAGCGCTGGGGGCGGAGCGGTCGCGGTCACCGACCTGCACACGACCGTAACACTCAACCCGACAGTGACGACCAGTGTCGCCGCTGGAACCAGGCTGACGGCAGGTCAGGACATCACGATCGGCGCAGTTCATGGTCTGACCCCTCCGACCAGTGCTGCGGTGTTGAACGCGAACCAGTCGCCGCCCGTATCGGATGGAATCGCCAAAGCTGCCGCTAGCGGGGCTTCAGGGGGGCTGGTGCAGGTTTCGTCGGTGACGGCGACTCTGAATGCAACGCCCAAGGTCAGCCTCACCATCAACGACGGCGTGAAGCTGACCGCGGTCCGCAACATCGATATTGAATCGGAATCCGTCGCGCTGGTGTCGGCTATTGCCGAAGGGGACGGTGGCGGAGTCGTGTCCGTCGGAGTGTCGAACTCGAACGTGACGGTCAAGCCGGAAAGCACCGTCAACATCAATGCCAACTCCGTCATCAATGCGACGGGGAACGGCTCGGGTCTGGCGGGGAGCATTACGGTCCTGTCGACGACGTCCACCGATGCGTATGCCAAGGGCCGCGGGGTCAGTGGCGGGCTCATCGCTGTCGCCGCCGCGACGGTGACCATGAATCTTTCCCATGCGTCGACGGTCGCAGTGGGAGACTTCACCACGCTGCAGACCACGGGCAACCTGCTGATTGAGTCCCGTAGTGATACGACGGCCACTACGGACTCGGCGGTCACGGCCGGTGGCGGTATCGCCGTGTCCACGAACACGACGACGCTCAACCTGGGTGTGAACGGCACCCCGGCGACGACGTCCACCGCAATCGGCACGAACGCTCTTGTCAACGGTGGAGCGGTCACCATTGGGGCCCGGGTGACGAAACTCGATCTGAACGACACCGCTGACGAAGAAGCGGATGGACTGGGGTCGGGTGCGAACGCCAAGGCGTTGATGACGATTTACGATCAGACCAACGTCAGCCTCGCTGCCAATTCGGCCGTGACTGGCGACACGGTGACCATCAACTCCAATCATGAGGCGGTTGATCTGACTTCCACGGCGACCGCCACGGCTTACGCTCTGGTCGGGATTCCGAGTGCCGGGGCCAAAGTTGACTACAACAGCACGGCGCGGGTCTTCACCGCGGCGGGAGCTCAAGTGTCGGCGCGCGTGGTGAGCGTCAATACGACGCAGCAAGTTCAGACGTACCAGAAAACGGCCACGGAGTACGCTTGGCAGAACGGCAGTGGCAGCACAGGCACGGTATTGGGTTCCAATAACTCGACACGCGTCATTGACTGGAACGGAAATGTCGTCCTTTTGTCGGGTCCCGATCCCGAACTGGTGATCGATAGCAATGGATTGATTGTCAAGGCTGTCGGAGTCACGGTCGGCGGCAAGGTCCAGGGACAGTCCGTCACAGATACGACCATTTCCGTCGATCCGATCATCAACAACACCAGCTATGCGACTGGGACGATTACGAACTCCACCGGCGCCGGCACATCGCCCATCGTCATCAGTACTGCCAATACAACCGGTTTGATCAACGGTCGGGTTGTGACCATTACCGGCGCGAGCGATCCCAATGCCAATGGCACGTTCGTGATCGGGAACGTCATCACCAATACGTCGTTCACGCTCCTCGGCACGACTGGCGCCGGAGTGTCAGCCGCCGGTGGTACCTGGATGACCGGAGGTGCCGTCACCTTCACCGCAGATACCTTGACGGGGTCGGGCGGGAAGATCAGCGCGGCGACTGCCTTCCACTCCGTCAACATTACGAACTCGTTCAACCGGCCGCTGGTTCTCAACGGGATCAACGTGGTCACGCCGAGTGCGTCGCCCACGATTTTCCTCAATGCGACGAGCTGGCTGGGGTTCAACTACACGGTCGGTAACGACATCTCGCCCACCGACGTCAAGATCGACAATGAGGGGGCAAGTTCGGACGTGGTGTTCAACGCTCCGAGCGTCTTACCGGGAACAACTCAAGGGTTCGCGATCTACAACCCGATCGGAACGACGAAAATCATCGCGGCGCAGGGCAGCGTCGTGAACGCCGCAGGAACTCCTTTCACTCCCGTCATTTGGACCCGGACGCTCGATGTGCAGGCCTCGGGCGCCGTGGGGGCCAGTAACAGCCGGTTGAATGTGGACCTCGTTCGATCGTTCGGCCAAACCAATCTGAATATCCAGGGTGGCGCGGATATCTTCCTGGATCTCGAGGGCCGGTCCCGGGCGACCGGGGTGAGCAATCCCGTATTCCAGGGGGGCACGATTCAGACCTCAGGTCCCGCCAGTCAGATCGATCTGCTGTTGCAGTCCGCGATTCAGGAAGTCCCATCATCGACGACGTCAGGGACGATCAATGTCCAGCGTTACGTCAATAATGTCCTGATGGCCTTCAATACCGGCGTGCTCGCGCTGCCGACCTACACCGCGTCCACGGTGGAAGGGACGTATCAATTCGAGCAGATCCTTGCCGGGGCCGTCAGTGGAAATATCACGATCATTGCTGCTCATCCGCTGGCGAGCGACCCGCGGGTGAATTTCGTGTCCGGTTCAGACATGGGCACGACCGGTGAACTGATCGCCGCGACCAGTGGCGACCTGACGCTGACCGAGCGGAGCGGCGATTTCCGAATTCGCAATGTTTCGTCATCGACTGGTAACGTGTTTCTGGCCGCGATCGGCACCGCAGGATCGATTTATGAGGTCAACACCGAACTGCCAGCCAACGCGGTCTACGGGACGACCCCCTGGGTGATCGGCAACAGCGTCACTCTGAGCTCACGCGATGGCGGGATCGGCTCGGCGGTCGATTTCCTCGAAATCGACTCGTCGAATCAAGCGGTGGGAGCCGTCATTGCACTCGCCAAAAACGGCGTCTACCTGACGGAGACGGTTGGGGACTTGAATGTCGACCAAGTGCTCTCGCGCATCTCCGATATCGTGTTGATCGCTCAGCAGGGTTCGATTCTGGAGTCGGGTTCCGACGCCCAGGCTGATATCCAGGGACGGAACATCGACCTGATCGCCACCACCGCAGGCAGCAAAATTGGTGACGCCAGCAACCCGCTGGAAATCCTCGGCGGTGGGACCGGCCAGCGTCCGAATGATGGTTTCGAGATCGAACAATTTGCCCCGGGCACCGGGCGCCTGGTGGCCGAGGCGAACGCTGGCGTCTATCTCACCGAAACCAGTGGTGCGCTTAATGTGCTGAGCGTGCAGACGCCGACGGGTGACGTGGTCCTGACCGTGCATGATTCGGTGCTGGCGGGCGAGGATTTGATCCTGTTGGCTTCGGGTGGCCAGACGTTCCTGGGAGCGGTTCTCGGAACTCCAGCGCTGACTTCTGGACGGATTCTGGCGGCGACTGGCAGCATTACCGCTGCGGCGGGTGATGACTTTACTTTGCCGATCGGAACGTCGATCCAGGGGGGCACCGCAACTGGCAAGAAGGTCACGCTACGCGGTGGGCAGATGAGCGATGCGTCCGCAGATCCGGATCCAGTGGGCTCCATCCTGACGATCGCCGGCAACATCGTCTCGAATGCCGTGGAGATTTACGGTGGCAGCAACCTGGACTACTTCGATCTCATTAATCCTGCGGGAATCAACGCCCCGACCACGTTGACGGGAAATGCCGGCGATGACCGCTTCTTCATTCAGGCAGTCCCCGCGGCCATGACCATTAATGGCGGAGCCGGCGCCAACCGTTATTACATCTCCAGCAATGCGGCTCGTTCGCTGTTTGTCACCAACGGCGTTTTCGACGACATCGGCGACGGCCTGGCTTTCCCGTTCTCCGATCCTCGATTGTCAGCGGGGACGCTCACCACGGTCACGGCATCGCTCACTATCAATACGGGTAGCGGCGGCAACGGTGGAGCACAGGACGCCATTTTCCTGAGTGCCGCCGGCAGTGGGACGGCAATGACCAACGGTCTCGTAACGGCCAGTCAGATCACGGGCCTCGGGAACTCCGGCAGCATCAATTACACGACGACCACGGACGGTGGCACTAGTCTGCTGTTGAAACTGGGGACACAGAGCGATCAAGTGCGCGTCACAGGGGCGAGTGCGAATACTCAGGTGTTCGTGTTTGGCGGTGATGGCAATGACACGATCAATGTCGGCAACTCGGGCGATCCGCTCAGCGCCATTAGCGGGATCGTGGCCTTCTTCGGGGAAGGTGGTTCCAGCGACACTTTGAACGTTTATGGTATTGCCACACCTCCGGCACCAGGCAACGTTAACCCCAATCAATTGACCGCGATTGCCGTGACCGGGCTGGGCTCGGGAACCAACAAGCTGGTCGCGACGAACAACGACATGTTCGGTGCGGGTTACACCATCCCGGATGTTCAGAATATTGCGTCCTTGTTAGATGCCGCGCAACTGACGCCGACCGCCATGGCGATACTGGCAGGCCAGTTGCAGGGGCCGTTGCGCAACATTGACGCGTATCTCTCGAACAGTCTGTCCACCGCAACCCGGAACGCGCTCTTCGGCTATCAAACTGGCGATGAGATCGTTTACCGGGTCAACACGCCAGGCACCACGCCGATTGCCGGCCTGACGGACGACACCGTCTATTACGTGAGTGCCGTCGATGCGACAACGGTCTTCCTCGTGGCCAACCTGAACGACACCAGTAATCCTGTGGCCGTGCCACAGTCGTCGATAGGGGAGACGAAGCTGGTCACGCTGGCCCAGACCGATTCAGACCACCGGGTCGTCATCAATGTGTCACAAACAAACACGTTTGCGGGCAACGAAACGATCACCGGCAATCAGATCGTCTTCTCCGGCAAGCACAACCTGACCAGCGGGCAAGCGGTGGTGTATCACATCGGCACCGGCAACGCTCCCATCGGGGGATTGACAGAGGGTGAGGTGTACTATGTGATCAAGATCAATGACACGACCATTCAACTGGCCTCCTCGGCAGCCAATGCCCAAAGCCTCATTCCCGTCGCGTTGACGTCTCCGAGCGCCGGCACGGCCGATACGCTGGTGTTGCAGGGCACGGCCCTTTTCAACGCATATTCGGCTGTCTTCAACAACGAGATCGCCTTCTCGGCCAATCACAATCTGAGCACCGGCCAGGCCGTCGTTTATCACGCCGCAAACGTTAGCGGTTCCGGCAGCGTGACGAACGTTGGAAGTTTAGCGGACGGGCAGGTTTACTATGTTATCCGCGTCAATGCATCGACGATCAAATTGGCCTCGTCGCTCGCCAACGCCCTCAGCGGCACATTCATCAACACGCTGACGCCCATTACAGACCCGACGACGAACTTCGATTCGCTGACGACCGCGCGATCGTTTGCGCAGTCGGACATTACTGGGGACAAACTCGTCTTCACCAGCAACCCGGGCCTCGCCGAGGGGCAGGCGGTCGTCTATCACCAGGGTAGCGGTAACGCTCCCGTGGGGTTGACGGAGGGCGAGGTTTACTACGCCAAGCTGGTGGCTGGCGAACCGAGCGCCATTCAACTGGCTTCGACGCTTGGCGGGACCGCAATCGTTCTTAGTGCGGGGAGTGGCACGGGGGTCGATACGCTGACGCCCGCAGCGTCATTCGACCCGTCCTCGTTGCACGTCAACGGCGACCAGATCACCTTCACGGGCAATCACAACCTGCTCGATGGACAACGCGTGATTTATCGCCTGGGCGATGGCAACACGCCCATCGGCCACCTCACGGCAGGCCAGCCCTACTATGTGATTAGGGTCAATGCGACGACCATTAAGTTGGCCAACACCCCGGGTGGCGCGGCGATTCAGCTGGATACTCAATCGTCAGCCGCTCTGCTGCCGGTGGTCACGACGCCGTTGTCGAGCCTCCTGGCTCAAGATCTGAACGCCCTCATTTCTGGGCCGTCGATTTATGATGCCCAGCGGTTTTCAGGTGTCACTCTGCGGCCGATCACCAGCCAGCTTCTCGCGCAATATCCGCAAGGCAACAGTGTCCTCAATCGATTGCTGCTGGAGGACGCTTATTCCCAGGTCCTGCCGCGGATCGCGAATTTGACTCCGGATCTTCCCGGATCCATTTACTATGCCCAGCGATTCGTGAATCGCGATGGTGCCGAGACGATTCTCAGTACTGTTGAGAATGTGAATATTCATCTTTCGGGTACCGACAACGCCTTCCAGGTGGACAGCACCTTTGGCGGACACACGTCGATCGACGGCGGCACGAACACGACGATCACCCTGGGCAGCTCCGTCAGCGGCCTGCATCCGGCAACGCCGAAGCGGGTCGCTTATCTCGCGGGGACAGTGGCTCTGACCGCCGCCAACATCGTGCTGGATAATTCCGGCGACGACCAGCGGACGACGGGCACCTTCGACGGGAGCCAGGTGACGGGCCTCCGCATGCCGGGAACGCTCACGTTCGCGGGGACGACGTCCACACTCATTAAGCTGGGGGCCAACGACGACACGTTCTATATTCCAACCACTGCCGCCTCGCAGTCGGTCCGAATTGAGACCGGCGGAGGCTACGATACCATCTATGTCGGCACGCGTCGCGGCGCGGAACGCACGGGAACCCTTGCGGGATTGCAAGGCAGTCTGGAGATTGACGGTGGGGAACTGCTGACTGGAATCAACACGCTCTTCCTGAACGATCAGGACACGACTACGGCTCAGGCCTATGTCGTGACGAATGATTACGATTGGAACAGCAACACCAACAATTCCAGCACGATCGACACGACGACCATTACCCGCGCCGGCAACGTGATTGTGCGCTATTCGCGTGTGGAAACTGTAGCTCTGACTGGTGGTCAGGGTGGGAACACGGTTGATATTCAGCAAACACATCGCGAGCAAAGCACAGACGGCAGCTCGAGTTCCACCTTTACCGTGAACACCGGCTCGGGCAGCGATGCCATCACCCTGGGGGCTCCGGTGGGGACCACGGGCCTGTTCTCGATGGATGGTTTTCAGCAGGATGTCGTGGCGCCGACCTTCACGGGTTTGAACCCCAGTCGCCGGGGTATTTCGGTGCTGATCAACAGCCAGGGAGGCACTGACACGGTTGCGATCCGCGACATGGCCAGCATCACTCCGGCGAGTCTCGCCTTGACGCAGACGCGGTTCCGCGACTTGTTCCCGGAAGCTCCCGATGCGGTGTTTGATTCGGTGGACGTGTTCTCCGCGGTCTTCGGTGAAAACCCATTGAGCCGGCCGTTCACGACCGTGGCGTTGGCCTACGACTCACAGCGGCCGATCAATATCAGCATTCGGGAATCGCTGCTGCAGGCACAGCGGGTCACGGGGCAGAATGTGCAGCTTGAAGTCTCCCTGGGCAATGGGGGGGATCAAGGCAATGTGGTGCAGTTGACGAGCGCCGCATATGAATCCGACATTACTGTACACGCGGGGGACGGCAATGACACGTTTAACGTCGAGAACGGCGTGCGGATGGCGAATGGCCACACGCTGGTGCTCAACGGCAACGGCGGCGATGACACCACCTATGTCGACTTCAACGGCGTCTCGATTATCGATCGCGGCAATCTGGGGCAGACCGTTACGAATGTGACGTACTCACGGGATGATGCCGATTCGGGGATCGCCGGACGTACCCCGCTCTTGCCGGGAACTTACTCGATAGAGACGCGTTGGAGTGGCTCTGACTGGCAGTTCCGGGTGGTTGACGGCAACGGCATTCCGGTGGCTGTTGCGGATCTGGCGGATATCAACGGAGGCGGGTTGCTGGCCAACTGGCAGAACATCAGCCAGGTGCCGATCGTCGGTCAGCCTGATGCGACCCACCCCCTGGTGTCTCGCTTCAATTCGCACCGCGGATTCGTGATTGATTTCAGCGGTCAATACCAGGCCACTGGCCCCACGATCAGCGGAGCCGTCAGGCTGGAATTGTTCGCAGATTCCGCCGGCGATGTGGATGGGCTGTCGCTGACCAAGAATGGCGTTCTGGCACAGACCGTCACCAACGTGACTTTCTCGGCGGCCGATGTGATTCCTGCCCTTCGCTTGACGCCGGGCTCGTATTACGTGGAAACGCGGTTAAGCGGCACGGACTGGCAGTTCCGCGTCGTGAACGGTGCGTCGGGCAACCCGGCAGCGCTCGTGAACTTGGACGATAATACCGGTTCGAGTTTCATCGCCGACTGGCAGAACATTCGCAAGGTGACTGCCGACACGGATGGACGCCGCGTGTTTCACACAGGGACTGGGATCGTCATAGAATTTGGTGCCGAGTACCAGACGGGCGCCCAGAGCACGGGCGATGGAACCCAGCTCCTGCTCGGTGTTCCTGCCGCGCAGTTGGCAATGACCTTCAATGCCGGTACTCAATCTACGACTGGCGTGGGAGACACCCTGCGAATCGCCGGGGATGGATACGCCACGGGAGCTGTCTACCAGCCCAGCAGCACGGTACCCGGCGGTGGAACGGTATTGATCTCCGGCAATCAGTTCACCTTCAGCGGAGTTGAACCGCTCATCGTGCACGGGTTGCCCAACTTCCAGATGCTGACGCCGAACCTGGCCGCGGCCCTCATTATCGATAGCGCGGACTTGGCCGATTCCACCCGGCAGCAGTTGCAATTGCACTCATTGACTGTTGAAGGCCAGGTGACCTGGACACAGTCCAAGCAGTTCATCGTGGAGAGTCCGGCGTTCGACCCGCGTCAGGTCGGCCGAGCCATCGCCGTCAGCGACGACGGCCTGACGATGATCGTGGGAGCCAAAGCCACGACTGGCGGAGCGACCACGGGCAATCTGTCCGATGGCATGGTGCTCGTCTATCAGTGGAACGGTACCGCGTGGGTCGAGCAGGCCCGGTTGGAGCCCAACGACATCCGGCTGGGCCTGAACTTCGGCGTGGATTTCGGGGCGTCAGTGGCCATTGACGGCAACCGATTGATCGTGGGGGCGCCGGGAGACGCGCCCGCCGATGCGCCCACCGTATCGTTCGACCCGCTATCGCTTGTACCTTCCGACAATCGGATCGTCTTCGCGAGTGCTCACGGTCTCACCGAAGGGCAAGCGGTGGCCTACCACAAGGGGGCCGGCAACAGCGCGATCGGGTTGATCGATGGACAGGTCTATTTCGTCAAACTGGTAGCCGGCAATCCGAACGCCATCCGGTTGGCGTCGACCCCGGGCGGAACCACCATCTCGCTCAATTTGCCGGTCACTCCGGGGAGCGGGGCTGCGGATACGCTGACCCTGGCGAATTACGGCGCGGCCTATGTCTTTGAACGCAATGGCACTAATGCCCCTTGGATTCAAACTCAGAAACTGCTGGCCAATGATTCCTCTGCGGACCGGTATTTCGGGGCATCGGTGGCCATCCGCGGGGGCGAGGTTCTGGTCGGGGCTCCCGGAGCGGCAGGAGCCAATACCTCGGAAGCTGCGTACTTTTACAACTTGAACAACGGAAATTGGCAGCAGCAATCGAGGCAAACGGGGGCTGGCGATTTCGCCCGTACGGTCTCGCTCACCAACACGTTCGCGGTGATTGGATCACCGGCGTCGGATCTGGCCACAGTCTATCATGTCTCGTCGACAGCGGTGACGGTCTGGACCACGCTGACCGCGTCGGTCTTCCAGCCTGGCGAACAGTTCGGTGCCGCGGTGACAGCCACTTCCCAACTTCGCACAGATACTGTGAACGGAAGCCCTGTCACCTCTCAAGTGAATCGCATTGTGATCGGCGCGCCGCTCTGGAACGGACCAGGGACTTACACAGGAGACACGATCCACAATCAGCAGGGGCGAGTCCTCGTCTACGATCTCTTCGGCAACAACTGGACTTTTGTGGCACGTCTCACTGCCGAGGGCGGGTTGCCCCAGGCCGAAGCAGCCACGGAATCGAGAACCGGGGATCACTTCGGTGCGGCCGTCGCACTCGACAGCCAGTATGTCGTCGTGGGTGCGCCGAATCACCAGTCAGGCTCCAGCCTCCAGGTCGGGGCCGCGTACATCTTCTACGAACTGCGTGACGGTTCAGCCGGGCTCAACAGTTCCAGTTGGACGCGTTCGACAGGCGGAGCTTTGACCTCCACGGGAGGCCCCGGCTCCGGTCGCCTGGAAGCGACCAACCCCGCGGCCAATGACAACTTCGGCCAGGCAGTGGCCATCTGGCACGACCCGCTTACAGGAGCCGGCCGCACGATGGTCGGTATTCCCAATCTCGACGAGACGGCAGGCACATCACGGCAAGATCTAGGAGCCGTCCGCACGTATACCACGGCCGGCGTTGTCCCCAATCCGACAATGTACCCGCTCTATGCGGAGACGATACCGCTCCCCAATTCCAGTTCGATGACGCTTTACGATGCCGCGTCGAAGACCTTGTTCGTTTCGGACAAAACGGCGGGCACGATCTCCACGTACATCAACGACGGTCTGTATTGGCGGCCTGCGGCGACCCTCACCGGCTGGACGTCAGGGAAGACGGCGGGCTTCGGCATCGACATGGATCTTGATGCCGTGAACGGCCGGCTGGTCGTTGGAACAGAAGCGAATTATGTCTATATCTTCCAGCGCCAGTCGAACGGTACGTGGAGCATCGGTTGGGCCATCCCCGACACCGGGACAGACGGCACGGCGATGGGGGGCTCATTCGGGGCATCCGTCGCGATCGAGGGCAACAGGCTCGTCATTGGCGCCCCGACGGCGACGGTGAAGTACTACTCGACGAGCCAGGGTGTTAACACCTATGTGCTGGATCTGGGGTTGGGGGCAGCTTCCACGGCGTCATCGACGACGGTCAATCAACCTCCGACCGGCACCAGCACGACAGTGGGGGCGGCACATTACTACGCCTTTAACACATCCAACAGCTCCTGGACTTACGACCGGCTGTTGATGCCGGATGACCCCAATCTCCCGGTGACGACCTCCACGTTCGTGGATCAAGTCGGCCCCTCGACATATGTCGGTTGGAACGCTTTAAAAAGAACCGATGACGGCAGCTGGGTGGGTTGGACGACCGTTGGCAATCGCGATCTCGATGACTTTGACTGGCCGGGCACCAGTACCAATATGAGTGACGACTCGGTCCAACTGAGAATCGGGCCCCGTACGCATGTCGAACTCATCTCAGACGATTACACGCCCGACCTGCACGTGAACTTCGACAACCCGTCGTACACTCAGTTGGCGTATGTCAGCTTCGTGAATAATACGTGGCTGACTCTGGGAGACGGGACGCAGATCCACTTCTATACGAGCTTGGGCGACCACAGAAATGAGGTCGACTATATCAATACCACATTGATGGCTGGTCCGACTTCGATTCCCTCCGTGTCGACTTATTACTCATTCTCCATGGCGGGCGCTCAGTGGGGCTCCAGCGTTGATATCGTGGGCAGCTCGGTCATCGTCGGTGCTGCAGGCCGGTCCCGCACCGCCGTGTATGACGTCAGTCAATCCAGCGCGCAGGCGGACTACACGGCCTGGAATGTCGTGGTCCCGGGTCTGTCCTCCACGGTTCCCATTGCCCGCGCCACTCCGGCAATCTTCAACCCCACGGGAAGTTTCTCGGGGGGCTTTGGATCGGACGTCACAGAGATCGCCGGGCGATTCTATTCGGGAGCGCCGGGCAACAATACCGTGTACTCCTACACGGGCTCTGGGTCGGGTTGGAGCAACACCACCAATTTCACCGTCCCGTCCGGAGAACCGTTGGGAGGTCTCGGTGGTACTCATACCATCGGCCAGACCGGCAACCGGGTGCTGATCGGCGCACCGGGCGCATCGGCGGGGGCCGGAGTGGCCTACCTCTACAACACGACGGGCACCTATCAGGGCATCAAGTTCACTCCCTACAAATTCCAGAGCTCCACTAATTCCACGGTGATCGACACGTCCGCCGTCGGTTTCGGCACCGCGCCGTCGATCATCGGTGACGGCTTATACCTGGTCGGAAATAACTCGAGCATCTCGAGCAATCGCTTCCTGTACAACTTCCGTCAGCGAGGACCGGCCTGGACGTCTGACGCGGGCCTGTTGAGCTCTCCCGCTCCCGTCCAGCAAGCGGAGATGGGCAGCAGTGTCGCGATCTCCGGCACGACGGCGATTATGGGCGCACCCGATTATGGGAACCACGGCGCCGTCTTCGTTTATAAGCAGATCCCGAATTCCGACCCGAGTGCAGATCCTCTGTGGGAACTCGAGGCGCAGATCGACTCACCGGGCTTCCAGACCGGTGACGATTTTGGTGCGAGCGTGGCGCTCAACGGGGACACGCTGATCGTCGGCGCGCCCGGGCGAAATGGCGGTGCGGGTGGTGCGTATGTGTTCCAACGGCTGAAC
>JAQGHS010000589.1 GCA_028291605.1 Planctomycetaceae bacterium
ATCACCCTGCAGTTCTGGTCAATCGGCTGATGGAACTGGAAGTGGCGGAATTGCTGACGCTCGAGTTGCCGCGTCGCAGAAAGAGCGTTTCGTAGGATGGCCGCCTCGGCCGTCTTTCATTCGACCAGCGATCATGAGCCTCCAGCTCATGAAGAATACGACAGTCGGGGCGGCCATCCTACCGCCGCTGTAAAACGCTCACTCTTTGTTCCCACTCTGAGATTTCGCCCGATCTACGGAGTTCGCCCAAGGTGACATCCGTGTATGAATTTTGGCTGCGGACCGGGCGCTCACTTGAAGTCTCACGTCCAATGAGCCAAGATATCAACGGCGTGAGATGTATCACGTACAGCGACTTTTCCGATGTTGGCGTTGCCGGAGGGGCCACTCGATTGACTGCAGATGACAAAAAAGACTGTCACTGAAAGCAATTTGGCGGCATCGGATATTTCGACGCGCGGGTGGGCCGCGAGTCATGTAGTTGAACACGCAGGAGATTTTCAATGTCAATGAAGAAGCTGATCAGTGCAACCGCCGTTTGTCTGCTCGCAGCCGGGCTGGCGTTTGCCGGTGAATTGAAGTCAGGTCTGCCGGTCGGGGAACGCGTTCCGGCCTTCAACGTGCGCGACATCACGGGCCCCAGCAAGGGCGAAACCCTCTGCTATCGCTGCAAGTACGGCAGCCGCCCTGTCGTCACCATCTTCACGCGTGAAGTGAATGATTCAGTCACCGAGCTGATCTCCAAGATCGACGCGGTTGTGGGCAAGAACAAGGACGCCAAAATGGCTTCCTTCGTTTGTGTCATCACTGAAGATGCTGACAAGGTCGAGAAGCAACTCGAAGCCATCGCCAAGGACAAGAAGATCACCAACGTTCCGCTGACGATCATCGAAGGGACCACCGGCCCCGACAACTACAAGTTGTCCAAGGACGCCGCTGTCACCGTCATGATGTGGAACGAATCGACCGTCAAGGTCAACGAAGCCTTCGGCAAAGCGACCCTCGACGCCAAGACCATTGAGAAGCTGGTCGCCGAAACCAAGAAGATCCTCGAATAATTGAGACTTCTTCAATAGCGGTTTGAATTCAGAATCCCGCTCATCTGGCAACAGGTGAGCGGGATTTGTTTTTTGCCTGGCAAGTCGCGGTGACTACGGGAAGTGGTCGCAATAAATATCGTCGTTTTTTCTGACTTTCCCTAAAGTCCCGGCAACGGGTTCAAGCCGGTCCCCGGAAACTGCCGACAATCCCGTACCACGAACTCCAACTGAGAACGACTCAACTGGCAATGATTGCCGCCCGCTGCGTGAGGACACTTCGATGCCGGATCAAGGATGGTCACTGCGGGAATCACAAATCGACGTCGGAATTCCCAAGACGCCGATCTTCGAAAGCCCTGCCTACGAAGAGGCATTATCACGTCTGTTGTATATCATCGAACAACAACGTCATTGTGGCATCCTGTTCGGCCCGGTCGGAGCTGGCAAGTCGCTGCTACTCGAGCAACTCGGCCGCATCGTCCGCCGGGCTTCACGCGAAATCGCCTTCGTGGATGTCCACCTGCGATCGGGTACGGAAATCCTGTGGGAGTTGTGCGGCGAACTGGGGCTCTCACCGAGGTTTGGTGATTCGTCGGTCATCTTGTGGCGCCGGATTCTGGATCACTTCCTGGCGAATCGTGGAGTCGCATTGCCCTCCGTCGTGATTCTCGATCATGCTGATCAAGGCGCCGAAGAGAGTGTGTTTCTGGTATCGCGGTTGATTCACCTGGCCAGCCAGGGAAGGGGACTGTCCCTGATTCTGGCTATCCGTGGCAGTCATCTGGGGGACTTGCCGGAAGACTTTCGAGACGCCACCGACCTGCGGGTGGAATTAACCTGGTTTGACCGCGAACAAACTGCGAACTTCGTTCGCGCGGTGTTTCATTCGCCAGCGGACGAACTGCCGGTTTTTGAAGACCGGGCGATCGATCGGCTCTTCACAATCAGCCAGGGTGCCCCCAGAACGCTGACCCATTTATGCGATCTGTCGTTGCTGGCCGCGTTGGCAGCCGGTGTGGATACCGTTACCGAACGGATTGTGCTCAGCGCCGCCACCGACCTGCAGATCTCGGGGGGCAATCCCCAGCGCTCGTCAGTGCCGATGAGTTCATCGCACGCGCCGTACGAATACTGAGCACTTTCGTCCTTTATGTCCCTTCAGTCCTTTTCAAAAAGGGACATAAAGGACAGAAGGGACGTAAATCGGCGTTAGGGCACGAACTCTTCCCAAGGCAATTGGAAGGTCTCGGCAACAGCGCGATTGGTGACTTTTCCGTTGATCACGTTGACCGCGTGCGCAATTCCCGGATCGCGAGTACACGCCCCTGACAACCCCCGCTGGGCGATCAGCAGGGCATAGGGAAACGTCACATTGCATAACGCATAGGTACTGGTGCGGCCCACGGCACCCGGCATGTTGGTCACGCAGTAATGGACGATGCCGTCTTCCATGTAAGTCGGCTTCGAATGCGTCGTCGGCCGGGATGTCTCCACGCAGCCCCCTTGGTCGATGGCGACGTCAATGATGACCGCACCCGGCTTCATCACCTTCAGATCCTCCTTGCGAACCAGTCGCGGTGCCCGGGCTCCTTCGATGAGTACCGCTCCAATGACCAGATCCGCACGTTTCAATTGCTCAACGATATTGTGGCGATCGCTGAAGATCGTATTCACATTGGGGGGCATGATGTCGTCAAGGTACCGCAGCCGGTCCATGTTCACATCGAGGATCGCCACGTCCGCCTGAAAGCCTGCCGCGATACGCGCCGCATTACCGCCGACAACGCCGCCTCCCAGGATCGTAATGTGAGCGGGTTGCACGCCGGGAACTCCGCCCAGCAGAATGCCGCGCCCTTCCTGCGGCCGCTCAAGAAACTTCGCTCCCTGCTGGATGCTCATGCGACCGGCGACTTCGCTCATCGGGGTCAGGCAGGGCAGGTCCCCTTTGCGGCCCCGCAACGTTTCATAGGCGACCGCGGTAATTCCCGAGTCCACGACCGCCTTGGTCAATGCAGAGCTGGCCGCGAAATGAAAGTAGGTGAAGACAATCTGACCGCGCCGCAACAACGGCCATTCAGCCGGCAACGGCTCTTTCACCTTGATGATCAGCTCGGCCTGAGCCCAAACCTCTTCGGCTGTCTCGCACAGGATGGCGCCGTTTTCGGCATAGACTTCATCGGTTAGCCCGCTGCCTGCCCCGGCCCCTTTTTGAACCAGCACCCGATGCCCCGCCCGAGTCAATTCCTCGGCACCCACCGGCAACAGAGCCACCCGGTATTCATCAAGCTTCGTCTCCTTGGGCAAACCAATGATCATTGCAGAATCCTTTCTGAAGTAATGGGTAATTGCCAATTGATAATGGACAATGAATTCGATTTCACAATCGACGTATTGGAAGTGCGGCACAACGCCAACAGGCAACCGTTGTCAATTATCCATTAGGCCAGTATCTCATCAATCACATGCCCATGCACATCAGTTAAACGCCGGTCAATACCGTTATGACGCACGGTCAAACGCGTGTGGTCAATCCCCAGCAAATGCAGAATCGTGGCGTGAAAATCATAGCAATAGTTGCCGTTGGGTCCGGCCTTGAATGAGAACTCATCACTCTCACCGTGGCTCACGCCCGGCTTCAATCCGGCACCCGCCATCCAGGCGACGGACGTGCCGCCGTTATGGTCGCGACCGGTGGCTCCCTGGGTAAACGGCATGCGACCAAACTCCGAACACCAGATCAGCAAGGTGTCATCCAGCAAACCGCGACTCTTCAGATCCTTGAGCAACCCGGCGGTGGGCTTATCGACACTGTTGGCAATAAAGGGGAGTTCCTTGTGGATGTCAGTATGGTTATCCCAATTCCCGGAGGCCCCGCCGGCACCGCTCCAGACTTGAACACAACGCACGCCCCGTTCAATCATGCGCCGAGCCGTCAGGCAATTACGGCCGAAATTGGCGGTGACCGGATCGTCGGTCCCATACAGTGAGTGCGTCTCTTTGGTTTCCTTGGTCAAATCCAGGACATCCGGAGCGCTCAACTGCATCTTGGCCGCCAGCTCAAATGAGGCGATGCGGGCCTCCAACCGGGTATCTCCCGGGTTCTGCTCCAGATGCTGCCGATTCAGTCGTTCCAGCAGCGAAAGACCTGCCGTTTCGCTCTCCTTGGTGATGAACTTTGCAGTCGTTGGCGGAAACAGATCGGCAATCGGCACGGGCAAGGTTGGGCGAATAACAGTTCCCTGATGAGCCGCTGGCAGAAATCCTGATGAAAAATTGCCGGTATTGTTATACGGCAACCCGCGCGGGTCGGGCAGTACCACGAACGTCGGCATATTGTCGCTCAGCCGTCCCAGCGCGTAGCTGATCCAGCCTCCCATACAGGGAAACCCGGGGCTCAGAAACCCGGTGTTCATCATGAAGCTGGCGGGGCCGTGAACGTTCGTCTTGGACTGCAATGCCATCAAGAATGTGAGGTCATCGACACATTCCGCGGTACGAGGAAACACACTGGAAACCCAGCGGCCCGATTGTCCGTACTGCTTCCATTCGAAGGGGCTCTTCATGACGTTGCCCGGCGCACTGGTTGCGGCCGAGGTCACGCCGAAGTCGACCTTTTTGCCATCCTGCTTATTGAGCTCGGGCTTGTAGTCGAAAGTGTCCATCTGGCTGACGCCGCCATTCATGAAGAGCTGAATGACACGTTTTACCTTCGCCGGATGATGCAGGCCGCCATTGAATTCCGGGCGCGGAACATCGCCCAAAGCACCCGCCGAACCCAGCAATTGGGTCAGTGCGACGCTTCCCAGACCGGCACCCAGTTGCGACACAAATTCGCGACGATTGACCATAACGCGGACCTCGGACAGCGACTGACAGAACGAATCCAGGCGGGCCCGTCACCTTCTGCGGACGACGGGGGATTTTAGGCGTTTCTCTATTTTATCCGCGAAACTGGTCTCGGGCGAGCTTAATCCGGACGGCAGCCTCGCAGCGTCCCCAATTTCTGCATGTCAGCCAATGAGTCGAACTTGCGAATCCCCCGGGGATGGACTAGAATTCCGCCCGATTCAACAATACGTGATGCAAATTGCGTATAGAATCTCAGGGTGCTCGTCATCCTATTCCCCGATGGTGTAATCGGTAACACAACAGATTTTGGTTCTGTCATTCTACGTTCGAGTCGTAGTCGGGGAATTTTCTACAGTGCTTTTCTGGCACTCGGTTTCACGCGCTTCGCAGATTCATATCCGGTCTGAACAGATTCTTAAATCTCGTAGCCCTTCGTTTTCCTCGCGATTTGCACAGAATAGGACTCACCGAAGCACGCTAGGTGTTAACCGAAATCGTGGCGTACACGGCTGGTTTCGTCGTTGACCCTATTCTGTTCATCTGCCTAAACTTGGCCATCGTGGCGGCCGCGTTCATCTAGCCACTGGAGTTGCGACAGATGTTTCGCGTAATGGATTTTGTGTTTCTGAGTTTGTTCGTCGGATTTGTGATCCCAGCTGGCTTGCCGTGGGCAATCCAAAGTATCCACGAACAGCTGGACCCGAAAGGGGTCGCGTACGAAGCCGCGCTCGTTCAGAATCAAGCCAAGACTGTTGAGGCGCGTCAACGGTACGTCAGCATGTACCTGTCTCTCGGAGTCGAAGCCGCCAACGCATTGGATTCGAACGAATCGCCAGAGAGTGGATCGGCCGTTCGTGACGAGGTCCCGTGACCCTCGTAAAATCTGTGATCTGACGGGGGCACCCGGTCTCGCAGTCGAAGAATTGGTATCGAGCGATTTCTAACTGCAGCTTTCAGCCGCCATGGGCTGGCATTGCTGTTGATTGAAGTTGCCAACTTCTCCTGCGACGGGCTATTCTTTCGATCAGCGAGAATAATCAGGCCAATTCCATGGGTCGATCCTCGCTGGAGATCCGCCCATGCCCAACTTGGATTCCCCTGACGCCGACATTGATCCAGGTTCCGCCACACGCGTTCGGATCACCAAGTCGTTGCTCTGGTGGGGCGTCGGCCTGACGATCTTCGCCACAGTGCTTGTGGCAGTGCTGACTGTTTGGATTCAGCGAACGGTGGTGCTGAATATCAGATCGCTGAGAGGCGAAGTCCATTACAGTGGCGAGTGCGATGCTCGCGGGCTAAGCATGGCTTATTACGGTGAACCGTATGGACCTGCGCTGATCCGAAAGTTCATCGGAGATGATGTCTTTGATTTTCCGGTCGCGGTGAAAATCTTCGATTCTTTCGCCACCCCCCATTCGAAAGTGCAATACCGGCCACTCATCGCTCAGTTGCCGCGCCTGCGAATGGTCACCCTGGTTGGTTGTCCGTTGGAGGTAAATGACCTCGACCAACTGTCCCGATTGCGCGAACTCAAGATGCTGATCCTCTCCAACTCGATCGGCAACGATTCGGATTTGTCGATGCTGAAGGGGCTGCAGCTGGAGTGGCTGACATTGAATCACAATCCAATCTCGGATCGCGGTCTGCAGTCCCTCGAGCAGATGACGTCGCTCCAGGTTCTCGATCTGGAGTCCACGAAGGTCAGCGACCTCGGGCTCCGATTTCTCGAGAAGCTTCCGAATCTGAAAACGGTGGTGATTCTGGACACTGCAGTAACGCGCGAGGGGTATGAGCAGTTTACGCGAAAGTGCCCGCACTGCGTTGTCAGGTGGAGTGAACACCGCATCCGGCCGGCCCCGTGAAAGACATTTCGACATCACGGGAGGGTGAGGCTCCTGCCGAACCGCATGGTCTGGCGAGGGCCGATAGACGCTTGCGGTTTGGCAGGAGCCTCACCCTCCCATTGATTGATTCGAAGACCTTCCGCTACATCCACAATTCGACCCGCTCACGCAACTTGGCTGGCATGCGCCGGTCGACTGCCTGCTTCATCTGCACATCGTGGCAGCGCGTGCTGAAGTGGCCCAGAATGATCAGTTCGTTCTGGAATTTCTCGGCCCGTTCGATGATATCGTCGAGATGCGTGTGGCCGAACTTGTGGATCTTTTCTTTGCGATGCTCGGGGCGGAAGAAGGTCAGCTCGGTGATCAGGATTTGCGCCTCATACACCGGCGGATATCCATCCAGACCATCTGGCGACGAGTCTCCCACATAACACACCAGCGGCTTGCGGACTTCGTGCGTCACTTCGGTGCCACCCAGGCGGATGTCGCGGATCTGGTCGCCGGTCAGCTTTTGAAATTCCGGCTTCAGCTTCCGTCGACGGTCCCAGATGACGTAGCCCACCGACGGCACCGTATGCTTGGTTCCGAAGACCGTCATGACGTGTTCGCGCGAGAGCTCGATTTCGTCTCCCGCTTTGACTCCCTTAATCTCGCAGACCATCCGGCCCCGATCGAGTCGCTGCCAGACCTGCAGCAGTCGCTGGACGTTTTCGACCACTTCTTCCGGGAGATAGATCGTCGGCGGATCCATCTTCATCATGCGGCGGCGCGCGACGTAGACCGGCAGGGCTGCCAGATGGTCCAGGTGTGCGTGAGTGACACACACGGTCTGCGTACCCATGAAGCTCCACGGGCTGCCGCCGAGATCGAAACAGATCTTCAGTTCGGGGACTCGCCAATAGCTCTGCACGGCGGCCCGCGAGTAGCCCTCGATGGTCAGACCCTTGTGGGTCACGGTCTTCAGGGGCAGGTTTTCGATCAACATGATGGACGCAGTCAGTCGTAATTTACAAAAGTAAGATAGTGAGCCACACGGGGGCGACGAACAATTGCCGTTGCATCCGGTTTTTCTTCGTGACCTTTGTGTCCTTCTGTTTCAATTCTTTGTTTTTGAACAGAAGAGCGCAAAGGTCACGAAGTCAGAAGTTCCCGAGCATGTCTCTCGCCGGGCATTGCTTGTTAAAAGTCATCACAAAAATGAAAACCCGGCCCCCTCGCGGAAGCCGGGTTTGGACGATGGGTCCCGTGGATATTAAGACACGCTAACGGGACGCCCGGTTCGGACACTCTCCGCTTCCAGATAGCATAGTTTTAGAGCGTCGCGAGCGAGAGTCCCCGACAGCAATGCCGGTTCTTTACCGGTTCGCACGGCCTCAACCGCGGCTTGGATTTCGTTGGTGAAGGCGGCGCACCAGGACGTGCTGCCCGGCAGTTCTGGCTGAATGGCCTTGCCGTCCTGGGTGACCAGGGTGAGGGGACGATTCAGGCACGGTTCGCCACCGAGGGTGCAGAAGTCGTACAGCAACGTCGCCTGCTCGAGATAGATTTCATACCCGTGTCCGAAGGGCATCCCCTTCGCCGCGATCCCGCCGCTGAAGCAACTGACGGTCAGTTCGGGGTCGTCGTAGATGTATTGAGTCGTCAAGTGCTGAGCGAACCCGCGTTCGAGAATGCCGCGCGAATGCACGGCCTTGGGGACGCCGCAGACCAGACCGATGAAATGCGTGTCGTGAATGTGCAGATCAACGCCCGGACCACCCGTCTTTTCGAGGTCACCCATGTCGGCCGACCAGTCGGGCTTGGCGATGACCCGCCGGAAGTGAGCCGCCCGCAGCTTACCGTATTGCCCGCTGCTGATGATGTTCGCGGCATATTGAAACTCGGGGAAGAACGGCAGCACGTGGGCCACCATCAGCAGCTTGCCGGCCTGCTGGGCTGCAGCGACCATCCGGTTGGCGGCATCAATGTCCAGCGCGATCGATTTCTCCACCAATACGTGCTTGCCGGCGGCCAGCGCTTCCGTCACGACCTTTTCGTGCTGGTCGGTGGGCAGGCAAATGTCGATGAGGTCGATCTCGGGATCGGCCAGCAGATCATGGTAGTCGGCATACTTCTTAATCTGTGACAGGTCCACTTGGCCGCCGCGCGGTCCAAAGTTGCCCTGGATGCTGCTCCAATCCCCGGCCAGTTTCTTCGCATCGCGCGTCGCGATGGCGGCAATCCGTCCGCCGTTGACTTGCCGGGTCCCCTCGAAGTGGGTCATCCCCATGAAGCCGATACCGATCAAGCCAATCCGCACCATAATTGCCGCCGCTCACTTCAGGAATGGAATAGAGGCTGTCTGCTCACAGGCCGCTGCCGCTCGGTCTCTCTGATGCGGGCCTGTTGCCAAGTTCAAGAGTTCCGGGACTACGAATGATTGTGGTCCGCGTATCAGAAACTGGCAAGCGGCTGGCAAAAAGTTCCGTTTGAAGAACGGACTCGATCGACCACGGAGCAGAATCGTCCCTTCGATCGGCAGCCTCATCCTCCCGTGAACTCCAACTACGATTGACCAACAACTTCAAAATTCCCGGCGGTTTTAGGGCATTCCGCGCCCGTCAATCCGACTGCCTAATCTTGCGGCAAGGCTGCTGCCGAACTCTGCATGGGGCGACGCCTGTTTTTCGGGCACTGATTCCGACTGCGTAAAACGCATGTTTTTGCAGGGTTTTTGTGTGTTTTGAAAGTTGCGACGCAATCGGCGAGAATGACCCCTGGCTGGTGTAATATGAAAAATTGATTTTTTCGGCCAACTCCACTTGTGTAATCAAATCGACAACGTCATCATAACGATCACAATGAATTTGCGATGGTTTGATCGCGGTTGCATTGGGGCTGATTTCGCTGGTTGCCGTGGTAAGGCATCTGGGAGTTGTCGACGAGCAACAGCGATCTTCAGCAGCCAAACTGGCCATCATCAAGGAGTGAATTGCCATGCTGGTCCTCTCACGGAAACCCGGTGAACGGATTCTGGTCGGAAACGATGTTGTCATTACTATCGTTCGGATCGGTCCCAACACAGTGCGTCTAGGGATAGATGCTCCGGGTCATATGAACATCGTTCGAGAAGAGCTTTGCGAGCCAGGCACAGTCGAAGCACTGACTGGTCAATCAAGTCAAAGCAGCACCGCAGAACGCCGGGTAATTCCCCGGTAGTTGTTCGGCTAGTTTTACCGCGCCGTCCGTTCGCCGCAGACTTCGCCTTCATCGGTTGAGCTGCGTTTGCCAAACAACCTTACAGCCCCTGACGTGATATTTTTCACTTCTGGGGCTGTTTTCGTTGGTGGGCACCCGGCGGGAGTTGGCGGTTTGGGGTCGGGTGTTCCAAATTTGAACACCCGACTCCGCCTTTTCGAGTGGGATATCAGCTTCCCTGTTCGAGGGCGCACAGGGAATTTCGGATCGTTCGCAACCTGTAAGAGGCTCATGGCCTTGTGTGGAAATCGGAATTTCCTGGACATTCACAAACGCTGAATCCTGGCGATTCGACAGTTTGGGGTCTGGAGGAGCGAATGGTAGAAAGGGTGTGGGATATCAGGTTGAAGATTTGACCTGGTCCCAATGACGAACGTCGGAAAGCTCACAATTGCATTGCCATTTAGAATGTGACTGGGACAGCAACAATATACATAAGAACAAAGAATTCAAAGAATGCACGAGTTTCTTGCGCGTGTTTTTCTCGTAGCCACGAGCCGGACACCCCTAGTCGTCGGTTATTTCAGGCGGGACGTTGCGGTGAAGAACCGGTGGCTAGCGCCATTCCGCTCACAATTTGATTGCCATTTAGAGTGCGGCTGGGACAGCGACAGTATACATAAGATCAAAGAATTCAAAGAATGCACGAACTTCTTGCGCGCGCCTTTTCGCCGGCATGACCGGGATGGCACACGTGCTTTGTCACATCTTGATCTTCGGGTTAGGTGCCACTGGCTCTGCCGGTGCCGGTTGGCTGTCGTCGGTCCTGAAAAGCACTGGCAGAGCCAGTGGCACCCGAGTATTTCGTTTGGACGAAGCACTTGCCGCTGGGTTCTTCAGGCGGGACGCCGCAATGAAGAACCGGTGGCTAGCGCAATTCCGCTCACAATTGAGGACCGCGACAGTGTACATTAGAACAAAGTATTCAAAGAATACACGAACTTCGCGCGTCTGCTTTGTCGCTGTCGTGAGCGTTACGGCGCTAGCCGCCGGTGCTTTCTGCCTGAGCGTCACAGCGAAGAACCGGTGGCTAGCGCCATTCCGCTCACTTACGGAGGCCCCTCGGGCGGGTGGTTGGAACGGTGACAGTGGACGGGAGAACAAAGAAGTCAAAGAGTTCAAAGAAGTCGAAGAAGTCGAAGAAGTCACATCGCGCAATTCGGGTGAGCGACGGCCGAAGCGGCCATCCTACGATCGATTTGTCGATGCGCGAGGCCGGGGTCGGGGCCACGAGAACAAAGAATTCAAAGAATGCAGCACCGTTTCAGTGCGTTGCTGGAATCGATACCGAATGCCAATGGGTGAATGTAACTGCTTATTGGAAAAGAAGATCGGATATGTGGCACGACATATTGCAGTGCACTAAAGTTCAAAGAATTCAAAGAATGCACGGGAATTCGCCTGTTGCAGCAACTCAATCGAACGACGGTCTGGGCGGCCATCCAATGGGGCGTTTCTCGCCGGCGGCCGAGGATGGACATGTGAACGAAAGAACAAAGAATCTAAGAGCGCACGACATTTTCGCGTGAGTTCGTAGTCGCCAATCAGGACTTGGCCACCAGACTCGCTTTAAGCCAATGAGTCGAAACACTTACGTGAGACGGTTGCCGATCGCGGTCTGGGAGAACACTGGCGGTTGAGGTATCTCTCGCCATTACGTTCGTTACAACCGTTTTTTTCGTTACAACCGGCATAGATTGAAGATCTTGCCTGACCGTTACCGATGTTACGGATGGCAGCTCATTTTGTGGAGCTCCCGCGTCGTGGTCCGTAGAGACGGATTCTTTGACCTAGGTTTGTCAAGGAGACCTCGTGGTCGCAGTGCCACGGGGGATAAGTTCGTCTATGCAGATCCGAGAAGGGAACTGCCATGCGTGGAAAATCGTTATTAGCATTTGCGTTGGCCATCGGTTGTGGCTTGGTGGCCATGATCGGCGTGCAGCAGGTTTTGAAGAAGCAAAATGGAAATCCGGATGCGGACAAAGTCACGGTCTTCGTGGCGGCGACCGAAATCCTGCCGGGCGAACCGCTCGACTTGAATATGTTGGAGAGACGGAAGTTTCTGAAGGGGTCAGTCCCCAAGGAAGCTGTGATTGATCCCAAGCTGCTGGAGAACCGGGCCCTGACCTGCAAGGTCATGCCGGGTGACATCATCCGGAGTGATAAGTTGGGTGCTGAAGGTAAGACGGGCGCGTCGATCTCGATTCCGAACGGGATGCGAGTGGTCTCGTTGCCCACCAATACCACCCAGGCCCACAGTGGAATGCTGCAGGCGGGTGATCGGGTCGACGTGATGGTTTCGTATCGTGTCCAGCCGCCGCAGGGTGGGGGGCGTGACTACCCGGAAACGAAGACGATCCTGGGTTACATCCAGGTATTTGCCACAGATGCCGTCCGAGATAACCATGCTAATGCGGAAGGTGGCAAAGCGGCTGCCATGAAGAATGTGTCGTTGTTGGTCACTCC
>JAQGHS010000594.1 GCA_028291605.1 Planctomycetaceae bacterium
CGGTTCTTTCAGTTCGCGTTCGATCGTAGCCCGACTCCCTGAGTCGGGAGTCCGCTCAACGAGGAGGTCCCGACTCAAAGAGTCGGGCTACTGAGGAGAGTCAAATGACATCACGCGTTGCGCCTCAAAAAAGTGTCAGCCCCGCTCCAGCCGCCGGGAAAAAAGGCCTTTCAGACCCGAGCATTTCCATTATCAAGGCCCCTCCCGAGCCTTTGATGGTGTGCATCGTCGACAATGAAGCCGCGATCCGCGATTCGCTGGCCTTTCTGATCGAATCGGAACAGATCCCGGTGGCCACCTACGCCTCCGCCCGCGAATTCCTCGACACCTGGGACATCACCCGCACCGGTTGCCTGGTCGTCGACATCCGCATGCCCGGGATGAGCGGTCTGGAATTGCAGATGGAGCTCACGAAGCGGAACACCAAAGTTCCGATGATCATTATCACCGGCTTCGGCGACGTCCAGTTGGCCGTCCAGGCAATGAAGCGCGGCGCGTTCGACTTTTTCGAGAAGCCCATCCATCACGAATTGCTGCTGGAACGACTCCATCAGGCTCTGGCTCAAGAAACGGCCGCCCGCCAGGAAACAGCCGAAAAGCTGGAGTTTCAGCGCCGGTACGACTTGCTATCACCCAAGGAACGCGAGGTCCTCGATCATGTGGTTGAGGGTGAAACCAGCCAGGAAATCGCTTCGCGCCTCAAGTGTGCGCCCAAGACGGTTGAAGTCCACCGAAGCAACATCTACACGAAAATGCGATGCAAAAACATCGCCGTCATTGTGCGAATGATGATGCTGAAGCGGATTGTGGACTCGGGAAGTGAATGAGGGTTGTCTCGCGGCCGACGCTGCTAGCGTCGGCATCAACTCCGACGCTAGCAGCGTCGGCCACGAACCTGCGGTTGTCTCCCAGCCCCTCGTCAGATACCATAACTGTTCTGAATGACTGGGGTTCTGTATAGAATCGATGGTCTTGATTGAGCGTCACAGGGAAGTGTCCAGAGATCAAGAATGGCTGAGTCTCGTCCTGCTGTTGAGTCGTCCGAGGTGTGGACTGTCGCCCGCATCCTGGATGCGACTACGCCCTATTTGAAGCAGCATGGCAGCGATACGCCCCGTCTGGACGCCCAGATTTTGCTGGCCTTCGTGCGAAAATGCGCACGGATTGAGCTCTACACGAACTTCAACACACCGCTGACCGACGCCGAGCGGGCTCAGATGCGGGATCTGGTCAAACGCCGGTCCCAAGCCGAACCGGTAGCCTATCTGGTCGGACATCGCGAATTCTTCAGCCTGGACTTCAAGGTCACCAAAGACGTCCTGATCCCGCGACCGGATACCGAAACCCTGGTTCTCGAAGCACTGGAACGAGCCAAAACATTCGCCGCACCGCGGATTCTCGACCTGTGCACCGGTTCGGGATGCGTTGTGGTGTCGCTGGCAGTCAGTCAGCCGACTGCCGTTTGTACTGCCACTGACCTCAGTCCGGCCGCCCTGCAAATTGCCACTGAAAATGCCCAAACACACAAAGTCGCGGACCGGATTACGTTCCTCGAAGGCGATCTGTTCGGAGCCATCCCTCAAGATGCCCAGTTTGATTTGATCGTCAGTAATCCGCCGTATGTCCCCGAAGGTGAAATTGCCGAGTTGGATGCCGAAGTCCGCAATCATGAACCGCTTGGTGCCTTGAAGGCTGGCGCGGATGGCATGCAGTTTCTGACTCAAATTGTCGAGAAGGCCTCGCTGCATCTGGTCGAAGGGGGTTGGATCGCATTGGAGACGGGAATCGAACAAGCACCACTGACCGCCAAAGCCTTGGAGGCTCGCAGCGACTTTACCGATGTTCGAATTGTGAAAGATACTGGGGGCAGGCCGCGAGTGGTCCTTGCTCAACGTGTTGGCTCAAAATGACACTCGGATCAATCGCAACGAGCAATCAGTTTTATTGAATTGACGAAGAGTTTTTAGCCACGGATTGACACAGATTAAACACGGATAAAGACTCACGAAAGTAAGTCGGTAAGTCCAGCAACGTTTTTGAGTGATAAGCAAAGCGATTACCGAAAGACTTTGCATACGCTGACCCAATCCGTGTTTCATCAGTGTTTATCCGCGGCTAAAAACTCCTCATTTAAGACTCGCATTTCCAAAGCGATGGCACACGGAATGTGTCTGTGGAAATGCTTCCGATTGACATCACCCACGCGACGGCAACTTGCCGCCAGGAGGTCCAAGGATGGACATGTTTGTGATTCAAGGGGGCTATCCCCTGTCTGGCCGTACCACCGTCAGTGGTGCGAAAAATGCAGCGTTGCCCATCATGGCCGCCTCGCTGCTCGCAGATGGGATGACCACCCTGCACGGCGTCCCCGATCTCGTTGATGTCGACACGCTCGCACATCTGCTACGAGCTCTCGGCAGTCAAGTCGAACGGACCGAGTCAGGTGATCTGACACTCGAGGTCCTCAACACGCGGCCCAACCTGGCCGACTACGAACTGGTTCGCCGCATGCGAGCCAGCGTCTGTGTGTTGGGGCCACTGCTGGCTCGTCGCGGCGCGGCCTGCGTGTCGCTGCCCGGTGGCTGCAACATCGGTGATCGTCCGATCGATTTGCATCTGAAGGGACTTAAAGCCCTCGGCGCATCGATTCGCGTCGAACGCGGCTATGTCATCGCGGAAGCCCAACGCTTACGCGGGGCCAACATCTATCTGGGTGGCCCATTCGGCAGCACTGTCACGGGCACGGCCAACGTCATGGCGGCCGCTACGCTGGCCGAAGGCCGCACCACCATCGAAGCCGCGGCGTGCGAACCAGAAGTCGTGGATTTAGGCCACTATCTCAACGCGATGGGAGCCCGGATTACAGGGCTGGGAACCCCCTTTCTGCAAATTGATGGCGTTGAGCGTCTGCACGGCGTGCCGCACACCATCATCCCCGATCGCATTGAAGCGGCGACATTAATGATCGCGGCTGCGATGACGCATGGCGAAGTGCGCATCGATAATGTGCGTGTCGATCACATGACCGCCATCATCGAAAAACTCCGTGAAATTGGCGTCACGATTGATGTGAACGGGACCTCGGTCCGCGTCACCACGTCAGGCCGGCTACGTTCCATCGACTGCATCGCGCTGCCCTACCCAGGGGTGCCAACCGATGTGCAGGCCCAGTTGATGGCCTTGTTGACCTGTGCTTCAGGGATCAGCATTGTGACGGACAAAGTCTTTCCTGACCGTTTCATGCATTTGCCAGAACTGGTTCGCCTGGGAGCTCGCATCCGCCGTGAAGGCAACTGTGCGATCGTCAGCGGCGTCGGCGAATTGAGCGGAGCCAGTGTCATGGCGTCCGATTTGCGCGCCAGCGCGGCCCTGGTCCTCGCGGGACTCGCCGCCACCGGAGAATCGGTGATTCGCCGGATCTATCACCTCGACCGCGGCTACGATCAGCTCGAGATTAAGCTGAATCAACTCGGGGCTCAGATCCATCGGATGGTAGACGAGCCGCAAAACATGCCGGCCAGCCTGACCTTGAGCGTCTCGGACAAAGCCGAGGATACCTCAGATCCGACGCACGAACTGCGCGGTCCGACATGGTTGAAGCGGATGGGAATTACCCCGCGTACAGAGGCGTGACGGATGGCCGTGGGACGGGTCTCCTGACCCGTCTGATCCCGTAACAACCCGATAAAAAGGCCGTCAACCTCTCGCGAATTTCGCAAGGTTCTACCCTGTTTCAAATCGAAGGTTACAGGCTCAGACGGACCTGGAGACCCGTCCTACGAAGTCATCGCGGATTACCCCGACTTCTCCGGCGAAATCCAAACGCGGTCGATGCGCGGCCCGTCCATATCGACAACCTCAAAACGCAGTCCCAGCCAATAAACCGATTCGCCGATCTTGGGGATGCGATCGAGGCGGGTCAGGATCAAACCGGCAATCGTGCTGAAGTTGCGGGGCGACAACAAATCCGGGTGCCGCAAGCGCAGCTTGTCGGCGACATCATCAATCGTGACCTGGCCGTCCACCAGCCACGTCTTGTCTTCGCGCTGCACCATCCGCTGGACATCGTCTGAGCGTGATTCCGATTTGATCTCGCCGACCAATTCCGAAACCACGTCCTCCAGAGTCACCATTCCCGCCGTGCCGCCGAACTCATCCAGGACGATCGCCAGTTGATTATGCTGTTCCTGAAATCGCAGCAACAGCCGGTCAATCGGCATCGACTCGGGCACAAACAGGGCAGGGTGCAGCAGCTTACGCAGATCAATCGCCCAACCCATGTATTGCTGCCGGACGATATCCTTCAGATGGATATAACCGATGATTTGATCGAGATTCTCCTCGTAAATCGGCAGCCGGGAAAAACCAGCCATCGCCAGCGCACCGAGGACTTCCTGGGGCGGCGTGTTGATGTCCAGCGCGTCCATTTCGACCCGCGGACGCATGATATTCTTGACGGACTTTTCCCCCAACCGCAATGCTTCCACGGCCAACTGTTGCTCGACCGGAGCCACCACGCCTTCTTCGGTCCCGGTGGCAATCAGATGTTGAATGTCGTCGATCGACACGGACTGCTTCGAGGCATTCTGGCTGCCCAATAGCCACAACACCGCATCGGTCGACTTCGCCATGACGATAACTGCCGGCCGTGCGACCCTAGCCAGCACATGCATCGGAAGGGCCACAATTCCCGCCAGCGTATTCGCGTGCATGAGGGCCATGCGTTTCGGCACAAGCTCTCCCAGGACGGTGGAGAGATACGTCATACAGACGACAACGATACCGAGCGCAATGCCTTCGCGGTGGCCAGAAATCCAGACATTGGGGACGCTGCTGAGAGCCGTCGCGAGATAGCCGGCAATGCGAGCTCCACCGAATGCGGCGGCGAACGTTCCGATCAGCGAAATCCCGACTTGGACCGTCGGCAGAAAGCGATTGGGATCTGCGGCCAGCTCCAAAGCCAGCTTCGCACCATGATTTCCCGCTTCAGCCTGCTGCTGCAAGCGACCTCGCCCGGCAGCGATGATGGCAATCTCGGCCCCGGCAAAAAAACCATTGGCCAGGATTAAGACCAAAATCACAAATAACTCTGTCACAACGCTGTCCACGTTATCGCCTCCTCACGCAGTAGGATAACGGAGGCCTGCCGTGGACGTAAGCAACACTCAACGAATTGGGGGCAGTCTTAACCGCGACGCAGCACCAACTTCGTAATCTCCGGTAGACACCCATAGCGCAACGGGTGCCGTCCCGAGAGACCTCGGCTGACGTGCAGCAAGGTCGGTGATTCGAAGTACAATCCTTCGGAATAGTAGCACCCAAACCGGCTGGGACAGTACACCGGCCCGATCACCGGCAGGCGAATCTGTCCTCCGTGATTGTGCCCCGACAGCATCAGATCGACGCGGTCTCGGCGTGCTCGGGCCATATTGTCGGGTGTGTGGCTGAGCAAGATTCGGAGGGTCGACTCTGGTACATCCTCATAAGTGGGTTGTCGATCGATCCAAGGATATTCGGATCCGGTCACGTGCATGACGTGCCCATCACGTTCAATCTGCCGCGGTGTTACGGAAACATCCTGCCATCCCAGGCCGTTCATGGCCTGGCGGATGGCGTCCATGTCGAGATGCCAGTCGTGATTTCCGAGGATGTAGAATCGACCCAACGGGGCCTGTAATCGACCGAGCGTTGCCGGCAACCACGAGATCAACTCAATATCATCCAGCAGATCTCCAGTAAAGCAAATCAGATCCGCCGACAGACCCTGGGCATGTTCCAGAACTCGCTCGAAGTACGGGCGCCCCAGTGATCCGATGAAGTGGACGTCGCTGAAATGGAGAATCGACAACCCGTCCCAAGCCGCAGGCAACCGCGGGATGATGACTTCCCGTTGCGTGATTTGCAGGCGAAAGACCTCATTCCCGGGGAGTTGCGTCATCCACTGATAGGGACCATGGCCCACCGGTGACCCGCCGACTTCTTCTGCAATATCACGCTGCTGGGTTTGAATCGTTAACTGTTGAGCGGGTGTCCGGCGGCAGTGACGGCGGGCGACACTGCCCCAAAAGATCAGCGTGGCAACCGCACAGATCGCCGAAAAAATCCACCAACTGGCGTGCAGCTCTGACCAACTGCCTCCACGCAACAGCCCGGGGGCAAACCAGCCCGGAACGACAAGCGTGACGCAGGGAATCACGACCAGCAACAGGTAGTGAATCTTGTGACTGAGATGAATACCCCATTCAGGCAATCGGCAACCGTGCAAACGATTGACGATGGCGACACCCAGGGCCGTGCTGCCATTGCAAATCATCAGCCACCAGAGGAAATACCACCACATCAATAAGGGCCCGAATCAAGTTAAGTTGAGGATCTACCATGCAGGACGGATGAAACCGTGGGACGGGTCTCTTGGCCTTGGGATTACCCTACTTTGGACACCTTTTAGGCTATCAATGCTTCAGAATTCAGGGATTTTCGCAATTCTGTAGGACCAGCAAACCAAAAATCGCGAGCCGGTCCTACATTTTAAGTCAAAAAACGCTGTTTTCTCAGGGTTTTCTTAGATCAAAAAGTAGGGTAATCCCAAGGTCTCTTGGCCCGTCCGTCCCTTGCCTATTGAAATTGGTTGGACCACGAATCACACAAATAGCACGAATGAAAGGTCTTTGTCTTGGCCATATGCGAGAGGTCCAGCTATTCCTCGTTCGTGTGATTCGAGTTATTCGTGGTCCTCTTTTGGTTCGTTATTCTTTTAGTTCATAATTTGTTTGTGGTTTTGGATCAGGGACGCGTGAGTCCTAGTGAAGCTGGGCGGACGGGCCTGGAGACCCGTCCCACGACACTCAGGTCGTCCAGTTGACTCGACGAAACATCTCCAGCAACTTTTCGCCGCGTACGAGATTGAGGTGCTTGATATGCCCAATCCGCCCCAGGACATGCTGTGCGAAATCTGGACGCTGATCGTGATTCTGAGTACTCACCCCGCGCAAAATGCAGTTGTGCAACAATGCTTTCACACGGTCATACTCGTCGCGATCAACATTCACCCGTGAGTTCACCACGACTCCCGTGACCTTCTGCTGCTGATTGTTCCGCAGGACCTGCCGCTTCCGCGGGTGCAGGCGGAACCGTTCGCTGGTGATGATCTTGCTCACCAGTTGCAGAAACGTCGGGAGGCTATGCAGGAATTTCTGCGAGCCCGAGAACGTCAGATCGTCGGCATAGCGCGTGTATTGAGCTCGGAAAGTTCGAGACAAGCCTGCCAACCGCAGGTCGAGCGAAAACGCCGACAAATTCGCCAGCGTCGGTGAGGTCGGAGCTCCTTGCGGCAGATGCCGGCCGCGGTAGGCACTTAACAGGGCAATGTTGTCTTGCGGGACATCCAGGCCCGGCGGAATGGCCGCCGTCGTCAGCCCGGCCAGCCAGATCGCCGCTTCTCGGGAATAACCCAGGCTGCGAAAAATGGCGACCACTCGCGAGTGACACACCGTCGTATAGAAATTCTCCAAGTCGAGCTTCACGACCACGCGTTTGCCGGTATGCGGTTGGGCATTGGTCACAATCGAACGCCGCATCACGAAGCCATGACAAGCCGAGTGCACCGGAATCAGATCCAGGATCTCGCGCAGAATCTTCTGCTGGACCGTCTTCAGCAGCGTCTTGGGAGCCTCGATCAGGCGGTAGCCCCCCTTGCGTTTCTTCAACCAGCGAAAGTGATAATGAGCACTTCGCGGATCCTGCGGGCGCTGTCCTTCTTCACAACGATGCACCAGCCAGGCGAGCTTGCCGACAGGAATGCCAATCCACTCGGCCAGTTGCGAGGGATTCTGAAAGTCGGGCAGACCCAACCGAGCCAGTCGCTCGTGATTGCCGTCGCGACTCAGATCGAGATACCCACCCAGGACACCAATCCGCGCAAACGGATAAGGGAGTTCGGGTACAGTGATATCACTCAACCGGGTGCGTTCACACGGCGGTAACGGGCGGCGCAATGGCGCCAAGCGAACATAATCACCCGCCTGGCGACCTCGAAATCGGCGTTTCGGTGGAGCACCCTGCAGCTTGGGAGATGACGGGGCAGACCCTCGACCCGTTGTGGAACGAGGCTGCGAGCGCCAACCAAACAGTCCCAGTATGAAGTCGAAAAGGCCCATCAGGTACTATAGATTGCGAAGGGGAGCAGTGGTTCGGAAACGCGATATTCCTGCGTCTAAAATGATCACCGAGGCGCCACGCTGAAAATCCCTGACAAAACCGCTTGTGGGCATTTCGGAACCACGACATTGGAAATGGTTCTGAACTGCTGCGGAGGTCTTGTCAGCCTTTTTAAGTCAAACAGGGCCTGTCATGCGGAGAACGCGTTCTACCTTTTCGCGTCATCCCTCGCAATGGATCAGTCGCCTGGCGCGAATGCCCAGGCCGCTTGGAACGTACGCCACCAACTGACGTTCCCTGCATTTCAGCCTGTGAGCGAAGCTGAAACGTGTCGAAAAGCTCAATGTTTTTTTGATACAATCGCGATTTGTCGCTTCGAGATGAATCCCAGACAATGTGTCATTACTGTCTGGCACACCGCTCGGATTTCGGCTCGAAAAATTGGCCAGCGGGCCGCACAACTCACTCCTGTGCCGAATGGTCGGATCGGCGATGATCCGCCGTGCCGACCATTCAAGCTGCGAAAGTCGAACAATGGTTCCTCTGCGGGGTAACCCCGCAGCCGTTCGGAAAGGTCTTGTGGACCCTGGCGAACAAAGCTTGTGCGACCCACTGGTCAAGTTGTGCTATGTTACCCAACCCATCGGGTTGGTCAATGCGGAATCAGCGGGAGGGAAGGGCAAATGACGAATGACGAAACCAGAATGTCGAAAGAATGACAAATGACCAAATCCCAATGACCGGAGCGGACCACGGATACCAAAGGATTAGACATTTGAACATTCGTCATTGGTCATTCTTTCGTCATTCGGATTTCGTCATTCGTCATTCGTCATTTTGCGTAGCCTCTTCCCCAAACCGCGTTAAAATAGAATGTCAAACTTCCGCCAGAAATACCTCCAGGTGATTTATGTTCCCGCAGCTTCCGTCCGAATTGCTCACTCGCCGCCAAGCCCTCACGCGATCGGGTATGGGTTTCGGTGCACTAGCACTGGGTCAACTGCTGAACGATGCCCACGCCGCGCCAACACTGGTCGACCCCATTCATCCTCTGGCGGCGCGCCCGCCGCAGTTCCCCGCGAAGGCCAAACGCGTCATTCACCTGTTCATGAACGGCGGCCCCTCGCATCTCGACACATTTGACCCCAAGCCCCGCCTGACCGAATTCGCGGGGAAAGAGTTGCCCGTCCCGAACCTCCCCACCGAACGCAAGACGGGTGCGGCATTCGCCTCGCCCTTCAAGTTCCAAAAGTACGGCCAGAGTGGCATCGAAGTCAGTGAACTCTTCGCCAAGACCGCCGAGTCGATCGACGACATCTGCGTCATCCGCGGCATGCACGCCGATGTCCCCAATCATGAACCCTCGCTGTTGCTGATGAACTGCGGCGAAGCCCGCGCGGTCCGGCCCAGTTTCGGCTCATGGATGACGTATGGCCTGGGGACCGAGAACCAGAACCTGCCCGCGTTCATCGCCATGTGCCCGGGCGGCTATCCGATTCAAGAATCTCAGAACTGGCAGTCGGGATTCCTGCCCGGAATCTACCAGGGAACCTACATCGATACCAAGCACACCGCGATCGAAAAGCTGATCGAACACATCGAGAACAAACGCGTCACCAATGGCCAGCAACGACAACAGCTTGATCTCTTGCGGCAACTCAATCAGCAGTATCAGACCGATCGCCAGAACGAAGCCCAATTGGAATCGCGCATTCAATCCTTCGAACTCGCCTATCGCATGCAGCAGGAAGCGGCCGAAGCCTTTGACATCAGCCGCGAGCCCAAACACATCCAGGAGATGTACGGCTCAGGCACCCAGGCCCGCCAGATTCTGATCGCCCGGCGCCTCATTGAACGCGGCGTGCGATTCGTTCAAGTCTGGCATGGCGAAGGCCAGCCCTGGGACAGCCATGACGACATCGAAGTCAACCACCGCCGTCTGGCCAAAGAATGCGACCAAGCCATCGGTGCCTTGATTAAAGACCTCAAACAGCGCGGCTTGCTGGACGAAACCTTAATCATCTGGGGCGGGGAATTCGGCCGCACTCCGACAGTCGAATTGCCGAAGAAGGGCTCCAACGCCGGCAAGATCAACGGTCGCGACCACAACCACCACGGCTTTACGATGTGGCTGGCAGGCGGCGGAGTCCGCGGCGGCTACGTCCACGGAGCCACCGACGAATTCGGCTTCCGAGCTGTCGAAAACAAGGTCCACGTGCACGACTTGCACGCGACGTTGTTGCAACTACTCGGCTTCGATCACGAGAAATTCACGTACCGTTACGCCGGACGAGACTTCCGTTTTACGGACGTTCACGGCACCGTAGTTAAAGAGTTGATCGCATAACGTCCGCGGTTCAAGTAACAAGGGAATTAGCCATAGAAGGACACAGAAGAAACACAGAAAGGGAAGGCAATTTCTCTGTTTTATTTTCTGTGTTTCTTCCGTGTCCTTCTGTGGCTAGTCTTCTTCTCCGCAATTCTCACCCGTGCAGCAAGCCCAGGATCCCCAACCCGTAGAACGTATATTCCACGTCCGCCGCTTCGTCCCAACTCGCTCCGCGGAAGCCTCCCGTGGGAAACTCTAAACTATTCGCAAACGCTTCCACTTGGGCTCGATCGTACAAATCGTTGAACCCAAAATCCTGAGCCGTCAGCAACCCGGTAAAGGTCGACAAGCCATCCGCAAACGGAATCCGCGAGTTGGCCAAAAAGCCGCCCTCAGCGCTGCGAACTTCCTTCAGGAAGGCATGGACATCTTCGCGAACCTGATCGTCCAGCCCACCGAGAATCGTGAGGATCGCCGCCCCCGCCGCAGTCGGATTCGTACCGCTGCGTTTCATCGGCGCAATCTCGACAAAGCCGCCATCATCCCGCTGCCGATCAAACACGAATTGCAGTAGCTTCCGAGGCTGGGGCAGGGGACGGCCAATCAACTCGTAACACAGCACCACCAGGAACGAGTGGTACATGCTGCCAGCCGCACCCTCTTCGGTCTTGCGATAGCCGCCGTCCGCAGCCCGAAAAACCTCGAGCATTTCCGCCAGCCGATCGGGCCAGTTTTCGGCCGTATCACTGAGGATATCCTCGCCGCCAGACGCCTGCACAACCAGAGCCGAATACAGCCAGCTCAGCAAGTCAATCACCGTCAGTTGCCGCCGGATCTGCTGCTTCAGATAGCCCGCAACCCGTTCGGCAACCTCCAGATCCAGCCCACCCAGCACCGCCATGCCACGCACGGCGAATCCGGTGTAATAGAGATCCGATCCTGGCTCGCGCCCCGCAAAACCCCCGTCCGGCATCAGCCGCGACAACAAAAACCGACGATGCAAATCGCGACGTTCGGGCGAGAGACTCTTTTGAAGTCCGTCGCCCACCCGTTGTGCCAACCGCATCAAATAGGGATCTGCAGGTTCCATAAGACAGCCCGGGGTCGGGTCGACGATTTTTCGAAATTGGCGGCCAGAAACCTACACTTCCAACACGACACGATTCCGCCAATTTCCAAAAATCGTGGCCCCGACCCCTGATTTCAGAGAAGAGTAAAGAATTAGGAACACTAATCTTCGCTAAACTCGCGATTAGACTCGCAGCAACCCCCACCTCAACTGTTCTGAATTAGTGGAGATTAGCGAAGATCAGTGTTCCAGATCTCTTCGTTTCTTTTTCGATTGTCGGAGATAAAATCCGGGGTCGGGGCCACGATTTTTGGAAATTGGCGGAATCACGTTGATCGAACAACGCAACTCGCTAGCCGCCAATTTCGAAAAATCGCAGACCCGACCCCTAAGCGTTCTTTACCGTTATGCCGGCACCTTTGCGGCATCCGCCGCCTTACGTTCGGCAATCAACTTGATCACCGTCTGAATGGCCTCTGCCACAGGTACCTTGGTCGCCTCAGCGTCCGTGCGCCACTTCACTTCGACGACTCCGTCCTTCAAGCCCTTGCCCCCGATGATCACGCGGAGCGGAATGCCAATCAGATCAGCATCCTTGAACTTAAAGCCCGGCCGAGCATCCCGGTCATCCATCAGGACATCAATCCCCGCCGCTTGCAGTTCCCCATAAAACTTGTCCGACAGTTGAGTCGTTTCCGCTTCGGCAATATTCAACGGAATGAGCAACACTTCGTACGGCGCCACCGCCAGCGGCCAGATCAAGCCGTTCGCGTCGTGCTGAGTTTCAGCCAGACCAGCGATGATGCGATTGATACCGATGCCATAGCACCCCATGATCATCGGATGCCGTTCCTCTTTCTCATCGACGAACTCGGCACCTAACGCCACGCTGTACTTGGTCCCCAGCTTGAAGACGTGCCCGACTTCAATGCCATGCACGATCTGCAGTGTCCCATCACTGCGCGGACAGGGGTCGCCCTCTTGAGCATTCCGCAGATCATAGGTCGTCGTCAGTTGATAGTCGCGACCGACGTTGACCCCGGTCAGGTGATGATCAAGTTCGTTCGCACCGGTCACGGCGTCCTTAATCAACGGCACGTCGTGATCAGCGATAATGTCACACTTGATTCCCACCGGGCCGGCAAACCCCGTGGGAGCCCCCGTGACCTTCTCGATTGTTGCGTTGTCCGCGAGCTCAATCACCTTCGCGTTCAAGGCCCGGCGAATCTTGTTCTCGTTCGCGTCATGGTCACCACGAATCAACACGGCCACCGGACGATCATCCGCCTTGAAGATCAACGTCTTCACCAACTGCGTCGGCGCGACCTTCAAAAACTTGGCAACCGCTTCGATGCTGGTGGCTCGCGGAGTATGCACCTTCTGCAGAGCCGCGGGATTCTCGGCGGTCACGATCGGGGCCGCTTTACGCCCGGTCTCTGCACGCTCGAGATTCGCTGCATAGGCCCCCGTCGTAGAACGCACAACCTGGTCCTCGCCGTTGTCAGCGGGAATCATAAACTCGTGCGACGCATCACCGCCAATCGGACCACTTTCGGCCTCCACCGGCAAGACTTCCAGGCCGCACCGAGCAAATATCCGAACGTAGGCGTGGTACATCCGTTTGTAGACGTCGTCGAGCTGCTCCAGCGTCGCACCAAAGCTATACGCATCCTTCATGAGGAATTCGCTGGTGCGCAGGACTCCAAACCGCGGACGTTCTTCGTTGCGAAACTTGGTCTGAATCTGATAGACCGTCAGCGGCAACTGTCGGTACGAACTGATATGCCGACCAATCAGATCGGTCACCACTTCCTCATGAGTCGGCCCGAGCGCCAGATGAACCTTGCGGTCACCACGCTGCAGATGAAAGTTGATCAGCACATTGCCAAACGCCGACTTGCGACCGGTTCGTTCAAACAAGTCAATCGGCTGCAGCGCCGGCATGAACAGCTCAACGGCCCCCGCCTTATCCATCTCATTGCGGACAATGGCCTCGGCCTTGCGGAGCGCCCGATACCCCAGCGGCAAATAGGTATAAGCGCCGGCCATCAACTGTCGAATCAGTCCCGCCCGCAGCATCAACTGATGGCTGGGAATCTCGGCATCCGAGGGGATTTCCTTCATCGTGGGGATAAACGTCTGAGACCAGCGCACGGCAATTTCCTTCCAACACCAGGTATTCTTGTTTCAGAGCGCATGGCCTTCCTGGCCACCGCGCGGCGGATTTTAACAGAATGGAATCCGAAGGGCCAACTTCGATAGAGACACGCTGCCGGCCGACGGAGTTCAACTCGAGTGCCTTGAAAGCCTTCATTCCACGAAGAGTTTGATCCACAGATTTCGCAGATGACACAGATTTGATCATCCCGAAGATTGAAACTCTTTGTGACCTTCGTGACCTTCTGTTCTAAATCCTC
>JAQGHS010000633.1 GCA_028291605.1 Planctomycetaceae bacterium
GCTCGCAGTGGCGCGGTTGAATAACTATCGAAGTCCGAAGCTGACTCAGCGTCGCTACTGCGAATGCGTTTCGATCGCGGAGCGATCAACGACTTTCATTGCCACCACACCCTAACCGCGCGATTCAATCGGAGCATATCCACGTTCCGCCGGCCCAGTATAGTTCGAAGACGGCCGGATGATCTTATTGTCGACCCATTGCTCGAGCACATGAGCACACCAACCCGACACGCGGCTGACGGCGAAAATGCAGGTAAACAGGTCACCGGGGATGCCCATGTAGTACTGCAGGCTGGCCGAATAGAAGTCAACGTTGCACGGCTTGTGAATCACCGCATCGACTTGCTTTTCGACTTCCACCGACAAGTCATACCACTTCGGAATACCGGATTCCTTGCCCAACTTCTCGGACAGAGACTTCAAATGCCGGGCTCGAGGATCAGCGACCTGATAGACGGCATGACCGAAGCCCATGAAGACTTCTTTCTTCGCCCGCTTCTGAGCCACCCACTCAGAGACCTTGGAAACATCGCCGATTTCCATCAGCGTTTTCAGCACCTCGGTATTGGCACCGCCATGCAACGGCCCCTTCAAGGCCCCGATCGCACCGGTGATCACCGAGTACAAATCGGACAACGTCGCGGCAATGACACGTGCGGCAAACGTACTGGCGTTGAAACCGTGTTCGGCGTGCAGAATCAGGACCAGGTCCATCGCATGTGCTTCGGCGGCGGTCGGGACCTTGCCATTCATCATGTAAAGAAAATTCGCCGCGTGGGAGAGTTCCGGTCGCGGCGAAAGTGGCTCGAGGCCTTGGCGAATACGTTGGAATGAGGCCACTACCGAGGCCGTCAGTCCTACCAGACGCAGGGCTTTTTCCCAGTTCGCTTCTTTCGTGTTGACTTCGCTCAGCGGGTCATACGCTCCTTCAAGCGAAATCGCCGTCCGCAACGCGGCCATCGGATTGACATCTTTGGGCAGCGTTTTCAGGAACGTCAACACCGCGGGGGTCACCTGGCGATGTTTGGCCAGCGACGCACTCATGTCTTGGAGTTGCTGACGATTGGGCAGCTCGCCATTCAGCAGCAGGAACACCACTTCTTCGAAACTGCTGCGTTCCGCCAGATCGTGGATGTTGTAACCGCGATAAATCAGCTTGCCGAGCTGACCATCGATGTCGCAAACGGCGCTATCGGCGGCGACGACACCTTTAAGTCCCTTGGCGGCTGCTGGTTTTGCGGCTTCGTTGCCCGCGGTCTCTGCTGCTACGCTCGTCATGTGGTGTGATCCGTACGTGTGCGGTAGGACAATACAGGTCGGACAGAAACTCACAACGCGTTTCTATCAAGGATGTTAGGGCGATTCCACTGGCGTGCGATGCATTCCAGAACAGCCTGCTCAAACCGGAGCAGTAAGAGTACTGGAATGACCCGACGAACGACAACCCAAGACCGCGCGAATCGAAACATTCCGTGAGCTGCGGAAGATCGTCCAGAGCAAGCCCGTTCTGCCACCGACTTTCCAAAAAATCGCTTCTTGACAGTATATCAGGCGACAAGCCGACTTCAATCTTGCCGGGAGGACTGGAACTTTACACTTTCGATATCCAAACAGGCGTATGCCAATTTGCTGATCGACGAATGGGCAGATCAACGGACAGCTAAGGGTCGGGCGTACGAGTTTTCGAAATTAGCCGCCCCAAGACTCGCCACGCGCAATAGCCTCACAACGGGCAATATCGAAAAATCGTAGGCCCGACCCCGAGCGCGCAGGTAACCGTTGCATCAGTCGTTGAATGAATTCCCCGAAGGGGATATGCATCATAGCCCAGGGTTGCCGCGATGAGCGGCTACCCTGGGTCAGCAGTTAACGTAAATCCCTACCCCAATGGGGTTGCGTCATTTGGAAAGGTCCAAAACATGCCACAACCCCGTTGGGGTAGAATTCATCGTTGGAACCCAACCCAGGGTAGCCGCTGATCGCGGCAACCCTGGGCTATGAGACATTACCCCGTTGGGGTAAATACACGAATGCAGTCGTTCGGCAGAAAGGTCTCAGGGTGAGCAAACCAACGAAAAAAGGAAAACTTGGCTACAGCTTTGACGACTTCCTTAAGGCGGAGGGTCGGTACGAAGAAAGCACGAATCAGGCCGTTAAACGAGTAATCGCTTTTCAACTCGCCGCCTCGATGAAAGAACAGCATCTGACCAAGGTGGCCTTTGCGAAGAAGCTCCAGACGAGTCGGTCACAATTGGATCGACTCCTCGACCCAGAGAATACCAACGTGACGTTGGATTCTTTAACGCGCGCTGCAAAGGCGATCGGCCGTGTTTTGCAATTGGAACTGCGATAAAGGCCCGTAGGATGGCCGTTCGTTATTCCCCCTCTTGCCCCTTTCGCGGGAATTCTGATAAAACCCCGGGCTGACTCGCGAACTCAATAGCGCCAAGGATGGCTCATGGATAGTTTGACCCGACTGGGACCCTATGTCTGGCCGTATCGCCGTTTGATGGCATGGTCGGTCGTTTTCGCGCTCCTCGTGGCCGCTTTGTGGGGGGCAAATCTTTCCTGCGCCTTCCCCATCGTGAAGGTACTGCTCGAAGGCCAGGGCCTGCACGAGTACGTCGACGCCGAAATCGTCCGCTGCGAACGGCAGATCACCAAAGATTCGAAACGCCTCAATGATCTCGAACGCGCCATCCAAAGTGGCGCTCAACCGGACAACGATCTGGATGACACCGAGATCGGCCTCCCGGTGCTGGTCAAGAAGACCCGGCTGCAGGCGCGACTGACCGATACCTCGCACCAACTGCTGGGATTCCGTAAGGTCAAGACATCGGTCCTGCCGTTCATTCCTCACGATCGCTTCAACACGTTTGCCTTGCTGCTTGCGACATTGCTGGTCGCGACTCTGATTAAGGACTTCTTCTTTTATCTGCAGGACCTGATGGTCGGACGAGTCGTCCAGCTCATCACGATGGATCTGCGGAAGGCCCTCTTTCGACAGACCTTGAAGCTCGATTATCAAAGCGTCTCCGCTGCCGGGACCTCGGATCTCCTCAGTCGATTTACCTACGATGTGGATACGCTGGCCAACGGCTTGATGCTGCTGGGTGGCAAAGTCGTTCGCGAACCTTTGAAAGCCGTCGCCTGTGTGGTCTTGGCATTCTGGGTCAACTGGCAGCTCACGTTGCTGTCGCTGGTGTTCGTGCCGATCGCCGGCGTGGTCTTTCATCGCTTCGGTCAGTTGCTGAAGCGTGCCAGCCACAAGTCGGCTGAAAGCATGTCACGGATCTACAAGCTGCTGGAAGAATCGCTCGAGTCGATCAAAGTCATCATCGCGTTCAACGGAGCCCGCCATCATCGCCAGCGATTTCACGTCGAGAACAAAGCCTTCTTCGAGAAGTCGATGCACATCGTCAAGATCGACTCACTGACCGGTCCCGTCACGGAAGTCATGGGCCTGTTTGCGCTGGTCATTGCGATGTTGCCCGGAGTCTACCTGGTACTCCGCAACACCGATTCGATTTGGGGTATCAAGCTGGCTTCGCGGCCGATGGGAGTCGCGGAACTGGGCATGCTCTACGCGCTCATGGCCGGCATCAGCGATCCCGTCCGCAAGTTGTCGAGCGTGTTTGCCAAGGTCAAGAAATCGATGGCGGCCGCCGACCGCGTGTTTGATTTGATGGATCGCCAATCCCTGATCAAGGAACCGGTGCACCCTCAACCCCTGCCCCGCCACAGCCAGGGGATCGAGTTCCGCAAGGTCTCCTTCACTTATTATTCCGGAGCCGACGTGGCGCGCCCCTGCGTGCTGGAAAAGATTTCGTTGAAGATCCGGGCGGGTGAAGTGATCGCCGTGGTTGGCGAAAACGGATCCGGCAAATCGACGCTGGTCAATCTGCTGCCGCGCTATTTCGATCCCGAACATGGATCGGTCCTGATTGACGGAGTCGATATCCGCAACGTGCGGCTGCGAGACCTGCGCAATCAGTTGGGCGTGGTAACACAGGAAACCCTGCTGTTCGACGACACCATTTACAACAACATCCGCTATGGCCGCCCGAACGCGAGTCCGGAAGAGATCCGTACCGCGGCCGATCAAGCCCACGTGACGCAGTTCCTCGACCAGTTCCCCGAAGGGTTCGAAACGCGAGTCGGTGAGAAAGGCTCGCGCCTGTCGGGCGGACAACGGCAGCGGATTGCCCTCGCCCGAGCCATGCTCCGCGATCCGACGATCCTGATCCTCGACGAAGCCACGTCAGCGATCGATGCGCAAAGCGAATTCCTGATTCACAAAGCGTTGGCAACCTTCACCAAAGACCGCACGACCTTCATCATCACCCATTCGGTCTCCCAGAGCATTCTCGATCTGGTGACGCGCATCGTGGTGATGGAACAAGGTCAACTGGTCGCCATCGGT
>JAQGHS010000646.1 GCA_028291605.1 Planctomycetaceae bacterium
CACGGGGGTCGGGTTGACGCCACCGGGTGAGGTCGTCGAGGAGTTGCTGTAATGAGCCAGGCTACGATATGCAGTACGTTCCTCTACCTAAGTATCCTGGCGACGGTAATTAACGCCGCTGAACCTCCCGCCGTAACACGCCTGACTCGCGACGGACATTTCAAACAGCGGCCGGTCTGGTCCCCCGACGGTAAATCGCTGCTCTTCTCGCAGCACACGGGCGACAAAATCCTGCTGATGCAGTGGACCGGCGAGAACATTCCCGTCCAGAGAATCATGCCGAAGTTCACTCTTCCGCAGTGCGACGCCGCATGGTCTGCGGATGGGAAACGAATTGCCTGGTCCAAGGTCGAACAAACGCCGGGGCAGGGGAACCTCGATCTCTGGACCAGCTTGCCTGATGGTTCAGAACCCCATCTGTTAGCCGGTGACAAAGCGGGGCTGTCGCATGAAGAGTGGGCCAGTTGGTCACCCGACGGCAAACGGCTCGTCTTCACGTCGACGTTCGAGAAAAACCAGGAGTTGTACGTCGTCGAGGCCAACGGTGAAAATCGACAGCGTCTCACGAATGACCCCGCGTTTGACGTGCATCCTCACTGGTCTCCCGATGGCCAGAGAATCGTTTTCGCGACTAGCCGCTGGGGTGATTTCGAACTGGCCACTGTCGACGTTGAGAGCTTGAATGTGACCCGGCTGACAACCAGTCGAGGCTTGGACGATTACCCGGTCTGGTCCCCAGACGGCACCCGCGTCGCCTTCACCTCAAACCGCGACGGCAATTTTGAGATTTATGTGATCCAAGCCGATGGATCGCAGCCCCGAAATATCACTCAGCAACCGGGCTCAGACAGTTTTCCGGGCTGGTCGCCGGACGGTAAGGTGGTCTTCGTGTCGAATCGCGAGGGGAGTTTTGACCTGTATCAGACGGCCATACCGGTGAGCAGCGCTAGCACGCCGTAAGATGGGCACTCTTGCCCGTCTGTGTTTGAGCGTGATCATCGCGAACAGGCCGAAGTAACAATCACCGTTCTTGGTGCCTTCGGAGTCTTCGTCGCAGGTCACACTGCTATGAAAAAGAGGACGGGCAGGAGTTCCCATCTTACGGAGCTAATTCCGTAACCGTCCTGCACGGCTTGCCAAGAAACTCGACAGCGCAATATCCAGCGATGTATCAGTCCGCAGCAGTACGTGATCCATCCGCATGTCGCGACAGCCGCGGCGCAATTCGGTGAGAAAATTCTCGAACTCGTGCTGATAGGCCGCCTTCAGCGATCGCGGGTCGGTCATCATCTCGGGCCAGTTTTCCAGCCCTTTGAATAACGTCGGGTCGCGAAACGGAAAGTCCTGTTCGGCGGGGTCGATGATTTGCATGATAATCACTTCGTGCCGCTTGTGCCGGAAGTGTTTCAAGCCCATCAGGATCTGTTCCACATTGTCGAACAGATCGCTAATGATCAGGATTAAGCCCCGCTTCTTGATCCGTTCTGCCAGGTCGTCGAAGATCGGCCCCATCGCCGATTCACCTGCCGCTGGAGATTCCTCCATGACGTGACAGAGCTGCTTGAGATGGGATTGCTGGCTGGAAGCCCGTACGAAGTTTTTGACACCGTTATCAAACGTAGCCAGCCCCACGGCGTCCTGTTGCCGTAGGACCAGATACGACAATGCCGCGGCCACGAACTGCGCGTATTGCAGCTTCGTTACCGAGGCGGCCTCGGACTTGTAGAGCATCGACTCGCTGGTATCGAGCAGTACGTGGCAGGAGAAGTTGGTCTCTTCCTCGTACTGCTTCAGGTAGAAGCGATCCGTTTTGCCGAAGACCTTCCAGTCGACATACCGCAGGTCATCACCGGAGACGTATTCACGGTGTTCGGCGAATTCGATCGAAAAACCGTGATACGGACTTTGATGCAGTCCCGCGACGAAACCTTCGACGATCTGGCGGGCCTGCAGCTCAAGACCTTCCAGCCGGGCCAGTGTCTCGGGACTGAAATACTTCTGGTAGCTTTCCACGGGAATTCCCCTGTCCCGAATCGGGGACGATCAATTCGGCGAGACGACGGACAATGTCATCCGACCGAATCCCTTCGGCCTCGGCATTGAAGTTCGTAATGATGCGGTGTCGCAGCACGGGCAGGGCCACCGCTTTGACATCGTCGGCGCTGACATATTCCCGACCATGCAACATGGCCCGCGCCTTGGCACCCAGAATCAAATACTGGCTGGCCCGCGGACCGGCGCCCCACGTAACATATTTCTGGACGAAATCGGGAACCTGCCCCTGTTCGCGACGAGTCATCCGGGTGAACTGCATGGCATAGCGAATGACATGATCGGCGACGGGAACTCGCCGCACGATATGCTGCAGAGCCACGACCTCTTCACGCCCCAGGACCCGCGCCACTTCCGGTCGATTGTCCGATGTCGTCTGCCGGACGATCTGGAACTCTTCATCTTCGCTGGGATATTCCACCAGCACATTGAACATGAACCGGTCGAGCTGCGCTTCCGGTAGCGGATAGGTCCCTTCCTGTTCAATCGGATTCTGCGTTGCCAGCACGAAGAACGGTTCCGGCAGCGGATGCCGCTGGCCACCGACCGTGACCTGATGCTCCTGCATGGCTTCGAGCAACGCGGCCTGCGTCTTGGGCGGGGTGCGGTTGATTTCGTCGGCGAGGATGATATTGGCGAAGATTGGACCGGGCAGGAACTTGAAATTCCGAGTGCCGGTCAGCTTGTCTTCCTGGATCACTTCCGTCCCGGTGATGTCAGCGGGCATCAAGTCAGGCGTGAACTGCACGCGACTGAAAGACATGTCCAGCACCTGGGCCAGGGTGTGGATCATCAACGTTTTCGCGAGACCCGGGACACCCACGAGGAGGCAGTGGCCCCCGGCGAACAATGAAATCAGCAACTGCTCAACGACGTCCGTCTGACCGACAATGACGCGGCCGAGTTCCGTGGTCACCCGGCGATAGCTGGCCGCCATCCGCTCGACGGCATCCAGATCGGCCTGTGAGGCTCCGGATTCGGAGTCTGAAACTTTTTGCGACACGCTGGAGGCTCTCCTGAGAATCAGAATTCAGATCGGCCGACATACAGTCGGACATGCAGTGTGACGAACAGCACGGCAAGTTGTCAAACCTTGTTGTAACCTGACTCTCCAGAGTCGGGCGAGTGCAGTGTGAGAGTATGTGGGTGTGTCTATCGACCAATCAGCCGCTGGGCGCTAGCCCACGGTTCGAGCAACAATCGACTCGAATCTCCAGCCGAACCGGACGCTAACGCGTTCCGGCTGATTGGTTCAGACTGAGCAACTCGTCGTAGCCGCATCTCGCCAGAGTGCGGGCCTCGCCAGTCACTCGCCCGCGTTCTGGCGAAACGCGGCTACAATAGAAGCAACGTCAGGCTATAGCTTACCACTTGACATACACCTCGTCCCCGACGGTGACCTGCAAGACCTCCGCCGCATTTCCCTGGTTTCTCGCGACTTCCAGCCGGCCGGAACTGCCAATCAGTGCGAGCAATGCTCCGGAGGGATGCTGGGAATAGTAGCTGCTGAGGCGGTTCAACTGTTGACCGGCAATTCGAGTGAAGATGGTCGCGGGAAACTCGAGCGGCAGGTCTGCGCCGCTGATGTTGGAGATGATATTGCCAAACCGGTCAATGGCCAGAACTTCTCCCAGTAGCTCGCGCTCTTGCTTGTCGACTTTGGGAACTCGCAACTCGGCCAGCGGAGCGGTCACCGGATCGCCGAACTCGCTGAGATCGGCCCCCAGGCTCCAGTGAGCGGCAACGGGTGAGAAGAGGTCGCGACCATGAAAAGTGGCACAGACCGGATGGCGGTGAAACTGCGTCGCATTCAAATGATGGGCACGTTGTATGGCGTGGCGCCGCGAGAGGAATGTCAGCAGGCCGTTATCCGGACCAACATAGCGCTGACTCCCGATCTCGGCGGCAATCCGGCGGCGAGTCGTCCCGACATCCGGGTCAACAATCACCACATGGATTGTGCCGGCGGGGAAGGCATCGAAGGCCTCGTCGAGGCACATCGCGCCCTGCATGATCGCCTGAGGTTCAATCTCGTGCGTGATGTCCACAACCAGAGCACGCGGATTGATCCCGAGGATCACACCCTTCATCTGGGCCGCGTAGCTGTCGCGGGTGCCGAAATCGGTTAGCAAAGTAATGATGGATTGAGTCATGGTGTTCCGAATGAAAGTCGTTGTTCGCTCCGCGAACGAAACGCGTCGAAGCCCCCGGGTCTCCAAAACGCCAGATTTATCAGCACATTCGGGTTGATAAATCTGCCCGTCGCTCCGCGACGATTGTCTTTGTGCTATGCCTGATTGGGTTTATTGCGTCGATCCTTTGTCAGCCCGATTCCTCCGGCGCGTTTCGTTCGCGGAGCGAACAACGACTTTCAATGCCGAGTCAACGCCTCGTCGAGATTCAGCAGGAGGCTGCACAGCGTGGTCCAGGCAGCGAGTTCTGAGGCAGGAATATCCTTCGCTTGGGGAGCATTGCCGACTTTCAGTAACTGGTCGGCAGCAGTGGGTTGTTTGGCAAACCGGGTCGTGGCGGCATTCAGTAAATCCAACAACAGGGATTGCTCGGCAGGAGTCGGTCCTCGGCTCAGGCTGGTACGACAAGCCAGCGCCAGCCGCCCTTCAGCAGTTGATCCACCTTCTTGAATTATCCGCACCGCCAATTGTCGCGCAGCTTCGACGTAGGTGGGATCATTCAGCAGGACCAGGGCCTGCAATGGCGTGTTGGTGCGCGCCCGGCGTACGAGACAGGTCTCGCGATCGGGAGCATCGAGTGTCGACATGGAGGGAGGCGGGCAGGTCCGTTTCCAGAATGTGTACATGCTGCGGCGATAAGCTCCGTCGCCCAGATCTGGAACGTATTTAAAACGGCGTTCGACGGAAACTTCCTCCCACAATCCAGCCGGTTGGTACGGTTTGACACTCGGCCCTCCGAGGCTCTCACGCAGCAGCCCGGAAACCGCTAAGGCACTATCACGCAACGTTTCGGCGGAGAAGCGATAACGCGATCCGCGGCCCAGCAGCCGGTTTTGAGAATCCAATGCCATCTGTTGCGGAGTGGCGTCGGATGACTGTCGATAGGTCGCAGACATCACGATCTCTTTCATCACGGCCCGCACATCCCAGCCCTGAGCGACCAGTTGGGTCGCCAGATAGTCCAGCAACTCGGGGTGACTGGGGAATGATCCTTGCGTTCCGAAGTCCTCCACCGTCTCTACCAAACCCGTGCCGAAAATCCCCGCCCACCAGTGATTCACGGCCACTCGTGCCGTTAAGGGATGCTCCGGCGAAGTCAACCACTGGGCAAGTCCCAACCGGTTCGGTGGAGAATCTGCGGGCATGGCCCCGAGAAACGCGGGCACTCCCGAACTGACTTTGTCCCCTGGCGCATCGTATTGACCGCGCACCAAGAGATGAGTCGCACGCGGCTGAACCAATTCGGCCATCACCATCGTCTTGGGAATTGCCGCTTCTAACTTTTGTTGACGCTGAATCAGGTCAGCAATTTCTGCCCTCCACCGCCGAGAATCCGGGTCGACCACTTCCTGATAATAGTTTCGCAGTTGTTCCCGCTGTTGATCGTTACGGTTCGCGGCGGGAATCGCGAAGACATCCGCCAGCGTCGACAGCGATTTGCCGTCAGCAAGTCGCTTCGCATCGTCTGCAGTCAACTCGCCCTGGAAGAAACGGATATCGTCAATCATCCCTTGGAATGCTGCCGTGGTACTGCGTTGTCCAATTCGCAACGGTTGCTCGGTCTTGATGGAGTCCTTCAATTGGTCCGTCGTCAGGTCGAGTGCTTGCACTTCTCCATCGACATAAATCTTCACTCCGCTCGCCGGTCCACCGCCGTTCCAGGTGACCAGCACATGATGCCACGCGTTCAACGACATCGCCTGTTTGGCAATCACTTTGAGCGCATTGTCCGGCCAGTGATGGATCATGTGAACGGCCGGCTTGCCGCCTTCGATGATCAAGTCATAACCGCGATTGGCCTGGACATCGTCCATCTTAGAGAGGACCGTACTCGGACTGGCCGAGGTTGGAAAGATCCAAGCTCCGAACGAGACTTTGTCGGCTTTATCGAATGCCCCCTGCTGGCC
>JAQGHS010000686.1 GCA_028291605.1 Planctomycetaceae bacterium
ACGAATCACACAAATGACACGAATTGGTACTGGGGAATTCCAGCCGGCAAATTGCCCTCGACATGAAAACTTCGTGTCCTTTGTGGCCTTCTGTTAAAATCTTTTTTTTACAGAAGAACACGAAGGACACAAAGAATGCTCGTCATTCGGTGATAGAGTTATATAAGGGACGGACGGGCCGGGAGCCCCGTCCCACGACGCGTCAGCCACCTGGCTGCACGCCATTCAGAACGGTGGCCTGCTGGACTTTGAATTCGCGACGGCTGGGATCGCTCGGATGCCGGATGTCGACGCGCGAGCATTTAATCAGTCCGCGGGGGTCATTCGTCGTCGGTTCACGATTGATGATCACTTTCTGAGATCCAATCGAGCGCAGGAGGTAGTAGTCCTTCGACTCGTCGAATTTGACTTCGTCAGCCTGAGCATGGAACGGGTGCCCGTCCCATTCGAGTTCCAGCTTGGTATTCCCTTCCGCCGACAATTTGACGAAGGCCGGTAACGCATCTGTCTCCGCGTACTGTTCCACATTCAGTCGATCGCAGGTGATCGACGCAGCCCCTTCCGGCAATTCGTCGGCTTCAATGCGATCGGTGGCATGGGGGACCGGACCGTAGACGATTTCCACATGATCTTCGAACGCCGTGAAGCGTTCGCGCACATTGCCCTTCATACGACCCTGAAAATCAATCCGCGAGTAGGTCCATTCACGGGGCGGTTCAGTTTGTGCAACTGGCTTGGCGGTTTTGCTCGCAGTCCCACGATCGTCCCCCTGCCGCTGTCCACGACGCCACTCCATGAAGTGACCCGGCCCCTGGGCCTCGGTTTTGCCGGTGATGTTGTCGATCACAAATTGCCCCAGCTTGCCGAAGCTGCGGCTGACGATGATGTTGCCTTGATACTCGGCCGAGTCGAGTTCGACCTTGTTTTCGCAGAAGATCTTGGCCAACTGCATTTGCTGCGGAGTCAACTTCTGCAATTGAGGATCGTCAAATCGCAGGGGTCTCGAGAGGGTGACGTGCATGGCATTGCACCGCATCACCATCTGGCGCAGCGAAGCTTCCACCTTCTCATAGAAGTCCGCTGTCATTCCATTGAACTCCAGTCGTTCCGCCCATTTCACCTGCAACAGTTGAGGTTGATCCAACGGCTGACCGTCGAGTGCCATATTCACCGGATATTGCAAGACACCGGCTCCAAGAACGTGCAACGTATTCCGTTCTCGATCAAGACGAATGTCGTTCCCTTCCAGCCGCGAAACGTCGGACCGGATCTGTGCCGGCGATCCCGTCACCTGCACCAGTTGCTGTGCGGGCAAGATGTTTTCCACATGCAGCCGAGACCCCAGCACCTGCAACGGCGGCTCGCCCGGTTTCATCGGCTGGGTGACAGTCACCGCATCATCAGCCCACAAGTCGGCGAGAGCCATCCGCGTGGGTTCGGCCACATCGCGTGAAACGAGTGCGCGTATCGAGTCTGCCTGGACGTCCAGGGGCACGGTCGGAGCCGATTTCCGCGATGGTGCACGGCGGCCTCGTGGTGTTGCCGCGGGCGTATTGGAAGGCCCTTGCAATCCGAACAAGCTGCCCCCTTCTCCCGGAACTTCCGGTGGCAGCTCGGCGGATTGGAAACGCACATCCAGCCATTTGGTATGAGCCGTAGCCTGAGGACTTTTCAAGACGACCTGCCCCACCCCGGCGACCCGTTCGATACGTGGCGGGGGAGCTGCCGGTCCTTTACGCGGTTTGACCTCAGCATCTTGTCCAACTCGATTGTCGGCCATAACAATGGGGGTGAACCAGATCCGCAGAGCGTCTCCCTTCAGCTCGTATTCCAGATCCATGCCGATCGTGGCATCACCCTGGACTTCGACGATATCCAAGTTCGCTTTGGGATCGAACGATTTGACAAGCTGCTTCTGCCATTTGGCGGTGACGATCCGCCCGTCGTTCAGCTTACTGGTCGCGTTGCCCGCACCGCGGGCTACGGCCTGCTTTATGTCCCGATTGTTTTCATGGAATGCCAGCATGATCTCGGGAGCATGGATTTGTTGCGTTCCCTGCAGCACATCGACCATGGCCGGATCACGCAGACTCACCGTACGTTTGGCGAGGTCATACTCAACCTGGGCCGTATTACAGTGCAACTCACGCGGCTGGGAGAAGAGTTCGACCCGTCTTTTTCCGGTGCCATCGGCCAACAGTTTTTCGAGACTCAACGAGTCCGGGAGCCAACTGACCATCCCCTGCCCGCCTGCGGGAGCTTCGTTCGATGCCAAGGCAATTTCTTCGCCGGTCACCGTCGGGGCCACAGGCAGCGTAGGAGCCGGCTTGGTATTCGACAAGACGAGGGTCAGCAGATCGCAGTTGATCCCTTCCTGCAGCTTGCTCGGCAGCGGATGCCGCACGCGAACATTGTGATCAAAGGTGATCAGATTCGCTTCCAGGTCGAACTGCATGCGGCCATCGCTATTGATATTCAACTGGTCCCCCGCCTTCAGCGGCGAGCGACGTGCCTGCCCTTCCGCAGGAGCCTCACCCATCAAATTCAGCGCGACTTGCTGCAGGACGGCGACACTTCTCAAGCCGCCCAAGCGAGGTTGATCGGCCACGACCTGATTCTCACCGGCAGGCAAGAAGTCGACCTGCAGCCCATGTCCCGTCCCCTGGTGCGGGCCGTAATGGAACAGGACGTCATTGGCACTCCAGAGCTTCAGGGCTTGCTCAGAGAAGTTGAATCCACGACCGACGATCAGCAGTCCGCTGGGCCCCTCAATCCGCACGACTCCTTCCAGAGCCCCGGAAACGGGACGACCCGGCTTGCCACCCGAGAGATCCAGGGCCGACTCGAACTGCACGACGGCGGCTTCCGCAGTGACCCGCAAAGGTTCCTCACCGGGTTTTCCATTGGGATTCTTCCAGACGAGTGCGAATGGGGTGAACCGCATTTCCGATTTGACGCCAGACTGATCGGCGCTGCCCGCGGCATTCGGAGCGAGTTGTTCGACCTTGTTCGTGTAGATGTAGATGTCGCCGAACGTGAACTTGTTGTCTGCGGTTTTGGCCCAATCCTCACCGGGGAGGAATTCGGTCGCGACGGCGTGATGTTCGTCGTGCAGGTCGACCCGGGTCTCCGGTTGGTCCGGCTGCTCAGCAAGCAGATTCGGTGCTTTCGTCTTCAATTGTTTCGGTTCGACCGTCGGACTGACGAACTGCGCGTACAGCAAATAGGCCCCAATGAGCCACGCTGCAGCCGAGAACGTCAGTAACAGGCGACGAGTCACAGAACGGGGGTCCCCAAAAAACATCGAAACTATCTTACGGCCAACGGAAGAGTGAGGCTCCTACCACCGTAGGATGGGCACTCTTGCCCGTCTCTTATTCCGGCAAACTATTGGTGAATTGCCTCGAAGGATTTACTCTCAACGTGATGGCGACTGAAGAACATCCTTGATAGTCAAATTCCAATACAGACGGGCAAGAGTGGCCATCTTACGAGTCGTTTCGTGTTATCAGCTTAAACCGATCACATCGGTGATATCCAAAATGCCCACCGGGCGCTCGTCTTCGAGCACTGGGAGTTCACTAAGATGATGAGCCGACATCAAATCCACCGCTTCCATCAGCAACGCTTCCGGCCCGACGGTGAATGGCTTGCGAGTCATGACTTCACAGATGGGACGATCAATCTGAGTATCCCGGCGATTTTCCAGCAGCTTGGCGAGATCACTATCGGTAAACAAACCCGACAGACACCCCTCCGCATCGACCAGCATTACCGCACCTGTCCGGCGACCTGTTTTGGCCAGTCCCGAAAAAACGTCCCGCACGGTCTTCGTGTCCGAGGCGATTCTCAACAAACTGTCAGTCCGCATGACCTGTCGCACGGACTGCAGTTTCTGTCCAAGGTTGCCTCCCGGATGAAACATGGCAAATTGCTGCGGAGTAAATCCCTTCAACCGACTGGTCACCATGGCCAGAGCGTCGCCCACGGCCAGCATGACAGTGGTACTGGTGGTCGGGGCCAGTCCGAAGCCCACTTCGCGAATCCGCCCCAGGGCAATCGTGACATCGGCCTGTTGCGACAGCGTGCTTTGTTCCCGGCCGGTTAATGCAATGATCGGATTGCCACACCGCCGCACCAAAGGCAGCAGGCGACAAATCTCATCGGTTTCGCCGCTGTTCGAAAGAATCAACAACACATCATCAGGATGGATAGCACCCAGATCGCCATGCACGGCGTCGGCGGGATGCAGAAAATGTGCTCGAGTTCCCGTCGATGAGAGGGTCGCGGTAATCTTCTGGCCAATCAGCCCAGCCTTGCCCATGCCGGTGACAATGACACAACCCCGGCACTGTTGCAGGATCTCGACCGCTTCGCAGAACGCCCCATCCAGGCGATGTGACACCGCCTGTAAAGCATCAGCTTCCTGACGCAGAATCTCGCGAGCTTCCCGCAGTTGTTCAAACTGCGAAAACGGCACGCTTTCCCGCTGTGGTAGCGCGGACATGATGACCTTCCCTGGTCGTTTTTCTGTAGTGGTGACCCGCCGTGATGGCGCGGCACCGTAATCGACCTGAAAATCCTTTGGTCGACAGTACCGCGAATCGTACCATGAGAGGGACCTGAGGGTCAATTCGAATATCGGCACATTGATTTGCCGCAAGCTATTGGTGGGCAATGGTTTTCGCATCAGACTCAAACCACGACGCCAGAGTGAACCCCAGAAGCGATGTCGCCTCAATGATGTCGATTTGACGGAAAGAAAAACTTCGCATATTTAAATGATTTAGGTGAGCGGGGTGCCGTAAGGTCCCGGACTACACATGTGATCGGAATGGCGCGAGCCACCGGTGCTGGGTGTTGATTTCAATGAAAGCACCGGCGGCTAGCGCTGTTCCGCTCTCGAGTCAGTCAATCTCAACGGAATCACCATCGTGACAACTTCAGCCGAACTGGAACGCCTGCTGTCGCTCGTGAAATTCGATCCCAGATTGAGTTCCACCGATGGCCTGGATGCATTCCAGGACCTATTGGACGGCGATGAGCAAACTCAGACGGTCCAGTTCCTGTTGCGAAAACTGCCGACTCTCGAAGGCCAGCGAGCGGGCAGCATCGCCTTCCTGCTGGCCAACTATTACAGCCGCAGTGCCAGCGACCTCAACGGACTCCGCAAGCTGTTTGCGACGGATGATGCCGAGATCAAAGAGTCTGTCCTCAGTGCGCTGTCTGGCAATCCGGGTTCCAACCTGAAATTGGGAGCCGGCATCGTCGAAATGGCCTTAGAGTCGATGCATCATCCAGCACCCGGGGTGCGCGAACAGGCCTGCTGGGTGATCCAAAACCAGTCGGCATGGAAGATGGATGTGACAGGCGCCCTCGAACCTCTCCAATCGCTGCTCAGTGACGAAAGTCGGAAAGTCCGCCGACAAGCCGCCAATGCCATCGGCAATCTCGCCAAGGACAAATACGACATGTCCGCTCACATCGCAGGCCTGCGACAAAACGCGCGGCACACAGACATTTACGTGAAGGAAGCCGCCGCCGGAACCCTCTGGCAACTGTCACGCAGCAAGCACGATATCGGAGCGGCTGTACCGGAACTCGTTCAATTGTTGACCGACAAGGACGATTACGATCTCCACGCAAAAAACGCGGCAGGAGCCCTGCTACATCATGCCAAGAAATCCGAGACCAATCTGAATCAAGTCCGGCAAGCAATCAAGCAGGTCCGCCTGAATTCGAAACGCAAGGAAATTGCACGCTTCCTGGATCAATTGGCGGAGGTAAATTCCGAGGGGGGCTGATGTACGCAAAAAAGCCCGAGATGGATCACCATCTCGGGCCAGTTGAAGTTGATTATTGGTTCTCTCGACTGAGGATCAGACAGTTATTTAATGCTGGCAACCTTCTTATCGACCGGGAACTTGAACTCGAGTTCTTTCTCGTCGCCGGCGAACAATGAGATCTTCTTCGTTTTGACGATCGTCTTGCCATCGCGTTCGACTTCGACTCGGATTTCGTAGTCTTTCCAAGCCTTGCCGTTAGCAATGTCATTAGTCACAAACTTGCGGACATTGCCGATCGAGACGGTATCTTCTCCGGCCAGGTACACAGAAGCATCTTCCGGAACCAGAACCGTCAACTTGGTATCGGGGAACTCAGCCGCGACCGCCTGGATCGGAGCCACGGTATCGGTGAAGTCGAAGCCGACTTCCTCGACACGCCCGGCCCTCAACTTGACGTG
>JAQGHS010000706.1 GCA_028291605.1 Planctomycetaceae bacterium
CACAATATCTTGGATTCTGCGTCCGAAGCGATGACTGAAACCGGATTATTCCATTGAGGCCACAACACTCAAACACAAAACACTCAAAGGAACACGTCATGCAAGTCTTCAAAACTCTCGCCGCCAAGATCAACACCGCCGCTCGTAAGTTCGACCAGAATGAAGAAGGAATGGAAACGATGCAGATCGTCATGATCATCGCCGTCGCCGCCATCGTCCTGCTCTTCGTTCAGAGTCAGTGGGGAAACATCTCCGGATGGGCCAGCGGTTTGGTCGGTCAAGTCACCAGTTGGACCAGCTGAGCACCCTCAACAACTCAATGCTCAGTGAAGCGGCCCGGTTGTGCAGTCAACCGGGCTGCTTCGCTTCTTTGACCCGGATCCCACGCGCTGCGGCTGCCCCAGGCCAACCACAGAAATCACGTGTTTCCCACCCGATTTCATGTCCGAATTGATGCCCGAAACCGGATTATTCCATTGAGACCACAACACAACACTTGAACAAAAACACTCAAAGGAACACGTCATGCAAGTCTTCAAAACTCTCGCTAACAAGATCAACACCGCCGCTCGTAAGTTCGATCAGGATCAAGATGGAATGGAGACGATGCAGATCGTCATGATCATTGCCGTCGCCGCCATCGTGCTCCTCTTCGTCAAAAACCAGTGGGGCACGATCTCCGGCTGGGCAGACGGCTTAATCGGTCAAATCACCAGCTGGCAAGGCTAAGGTAACAGGTGCCGAGGCCTCCCCTGCGGGGAGGTGAAAGTCTGCGTGGGTCGTGCCATAACCTCGCCCCTGCTCGTGATTTTGGGAATTCTGGAATTTCCTTTCGAATTCATGTCCGAACCGGGCTGCGAAATCGAATTAGCTGGATGTGGTCAGCAAAACTGCTTGCTTTTGATCACAAGCCTGTTCAGAATGATCCGAAGTGTTCACCAAGATCTGGCTCAGGCACCGACATCACGACCCAGCTACAGCGGCAACAACTTACACCACAAGAGGTTATGGCAATCATGAAAACTGAACTCGAGATTGAAACTCGGAACACCCCGCATTCGGAACTGCTGGCCTTTCACTCGGATGAAGACGGCATGGAAACCATGCAGATTGTCATGATCATTGCCGTCGCCGCGATTGTTCTGCTGTTCGTAAAGAGCCAGTGGGAAACGATTTCGAGCTGGGCGAGCGGCCTGATCAGCCAGGTCACTGGCTGGACTGGCTGATTGATGGTCGAGCGTAGTACACGTTCAGAAATCACGAGGCGTTCGCCAGTGTTCCCGGGCAGGCTTGGGACTGATCTAATTTGCCACACTCGGACTGAATTGTGGCAGATTTGATTGCAACAAGACGCCGAAAACGGATTCAGCCGCGTCCTTCACCGGGGATTGAAAACCACGGAGGGCGCGGCATTTTTGTTGGAACGAATTGGGCCATCATGTCTACCGCAACGGTCGAAACTCCCGCGAACGACTCGCCATCTGAGGCGAACCTGCATGTCCGCAATTGGGGTTGGAGCTTTATGTTTGGCGCTCCCCTGATCTGGGCTCCGCTGTGGGTGCTGATCTGGTCTGGGCACCGGGCGCTCCCGATTGTGGGCACATGGACCGGCGCCGTACTCGTCCTGACTCTGGCCATTTCGTCTTACACCGATTTCCGCTGGCGTAAGATTCTCAATTGGACAACGTACCCGGCAGTCCTGTGGATCCTCGGCCTGAGTCTTCTGGCCACCTTGCGGATGCCCGCCGATCCAGTTGTATCCCCGCATCAAGGATTCGAGCCCTGGGCCTACCTGGGATTTTCCGAATCGCTAATGGGAGCTGGCATTGCCTTTTTGATCATGTTCGGCATTTACCGCCTCGCAGGCGGGGGGGCCGGTGACGTTAAGTTGGCGGTCGTGATCGGCGCCGTGCTGGGCAGCGAACTGGGGGTGCTCGCCTTGGTGTACAGCTATGTCATCGCCGCCACTTTCAGCATCCTAAATCTGGTGTGGAAGTCTGGCCCAACGACGTTCTTCGGGACCGTGACCCGCAATGTCGCATCCAGTGTCCTGCCCGATGTGATCGCTCAACCGAGTACCGAACAACAGGCAAACTTACGGCGACACATCGCACTGGCCCCTTTTTTCACCATGGGCACGCTGCTGGTCCTCAGTGGCGTGAGATGGGGGATGTGATCATGAGACGAAACCATATTGTGTCGCAATTACCTCTACGTCGTCGAGCTGCCGCCACGATTGAAATCGTGCTGGCATTGGGTGTTTCGCTGCCGTTCGTCGGCATTTTGTTTATGGGTGGTCTACGAGGCTGCCGCAACTTGTGGCATGTGATCGCCAACGCGGTCGGCATGCCGTACTTGTAAAAATGCTGAGTGATGTCCGTCTGCGCCACCAAAAACGAATCAATCAGTATCAGTAACCGTGTAGGCCGGACCTAAATCTCGGGCCAGAAAACAACATCATGTTTACGCTGGGTGAATGTCTGCGATCAGTCGAGATCATCTGGGTGCTCTGGGTATTGAGCACACTGCTGACGTGCTGGTTGCTAGTTCACGGAGCTCGCTACTGGCGCGGGAAGACATTGCGCAAACTGTTGGCGGAAGAAGACGGCGGGGCCTATTCGATCTCCTATGTCCTGACCTTTCCGATCTACTTTCTGCTGGTTTGCACGGTGATTGAGTCGAGCCTGGTGTTGCTGACAAAAATGGGAACGATGTACGCGGCCTACTGTACGGCCCGCTCGGCCGTGGTGTGGCTGAATGCTCAGCCTGACCTGGCGGATGAACAGATTCGATCGGCTGCCGTCAACGCCATGGCACCCTTCGCCAGCGGCAGTCAGCAACATGCGAAATGGCTGGGGGCCACTTCAGGATCAACGAACGGCATGCGCTGGTATTACGGCTACTACCGTTACAGCCGCGGCCCAGCACCTGCAGACTACATGCTGGCCAAATACGGTTGTGCTCTGGCGGCCACCGACGTGACTTGGGATCCAGCGGAACCCAGTGAGAACGAGCCAATCAATGTGACCCTGAATTATCGAATGCCGCTGCATATTCCTGGCGCGGCCAGAGTGCTGGGAGCACCGGGTGGATTTTATCCGATTACCACCCGTGCAACGCTTCCGAACGAAGGCTGGCACGGAGCAGAAAACCAACCGAACTTTCCAATGGGAATTGACTATCAGACTCGCATGAACTGATCACCACTCGCAGTAGAACACCCGTGTGAACACGGAACAAGGCATACATCGTGAGCAATCTAACAGCCGCCACAAGTTGCAGCATGCTCCCGGCAGACAACCGGCCGTCGATGTTCGCGAGCATTTTCTGGGGTGATGACTGCCCCAACCCTGCCACCGGTCGCGATGGCCTGGGCTGGGTCGCGGCCGAAGAGGGGATGATTTCCATCATTACCTTGATCACCGTGCTGTTCTTTCTGATTGTGGTGGGCATGCTCGGCAATATCGGCCTGATCATCAATCAAAAGATCGAAGTCCAGAACGGAGCCGATTCCATCGCCCTGTCGGCCTCACAAGTCGAGGCTCGTGGGATGAATGCGGTGACGGCATCGAATCATATTATCGGCGAACTGTTGGCACTGGTGGTCATCCATCACTCATTCGGCGGTGATGAGCTCGACAACGGTGAATCAAAGGATTCCCCAGAAGACAACTCGACCAAAGAGGAATTGGACCTCGCGTATGAAGTTGCCGAGACTCTCGGGTCCGGAGAAACGCTGCCTCCGATGCTCAATTCTGAAACTGTCAAAAACGATGTCTACGAAACACCGAAGGCCGGTGCAACGCTTTTCGATTCCGTCATCCGGCTGCGTCGCGTGCTGTCGTGGGCCTTCTATGCCTATGGCCTGGGTGGCGCGCTCCAAAAAGTGAAAGAGGTTCCGATCGTCGGCTGGATCTTGTTTGGAATCGGCGTCACCATTTGCACCGCGGCGCTAACTTACATCGAGAAGGTCTACGTCGAGCGCAAGATCCTCAGCTTTTTGGAAACGCTGGCGTCTGCGACCAAGAGCGCCAAACAGATCGCCGTCATGGCGATCAAAGGGCTTTATTTGTATCAGCAGGCGGTCGTCACGTTGACCCCGTTCGGAGTCGTCCAGGCCAAGGACCACATCGCTTCACAGGCTCTGGTCAATGGTCAAACATTTCCCGGAATGTTGCCCCCCGCTCAATTGCCCGTGGAAACCGAACCCGAAAATCTCGATCCGCTCAACCACTCGCAGTTGGCCCGAGCCATGTGGCCCTGGACCGATCGTTGGCGCTCAATTATCCAAGACCTGATGTGGCAATGGCTGCGCCTTTCCCGTTCGGCAAATTATTATGACTATTACTCCGTGAACTATTCCTGGGACTGGATTCATCGTATGAAAAATGATGAGGGAGTCCATTTGTACGTCCTGAAAGATCTGTATGGAGATGGTTCCGCGAACGGCGACAAGGGGAACGAACAATGGACGCAGGCAGACGGCTCGGCACGAGCTGACGAGTTATTCAGTCTAATGGGATTCGCGCATCGCTCGGCACCACGGCTGGCTTCGTCGGGAATCTTCAAATCGCAGAATCCAGATGGAGTCGTCGGGTATGCCCAGGCCATGATTTACAACGCCAATCCTCAACATGGACCTGGGGGCGGCTCGACTCAAGCACGTGTCGGCTGGGATACCTTGAATTGGACCACAGTCGTCCCGGAATTGCCGGATCGTCCCAGCGAGGTCGATCCGGGAGCCTACCACAATTTGAACTGGTCCGACGACGCCCAGCCCTACCCCGACAAGCCGGCGATGTTTATGAACTGGCGAACGAAGTTAGTCCCGGAAACGCGACTGCGCGAAGCGGCAGTACTGCCCGGGAGTATCGGCACCATCGTACGACGTATGATTCCCGTTCCGAGATCTTTCAAAACACACTAAGCGATTATCAGAGATGAGAATCAACAAGGCACTCACACAACTCGGACGCTGGAGTCGATAACATGAAAAACCGACTATCGATACGAGTTCGACCAAGCCGACGCCGAGGCTTAGCGACATTGGAATTCGTCATGTCGCTCCCATTTCTCCTGGCGGCATTCGCTGTGATCATCGCGGTCGCCATGGCTTCCATCAAGAAATCGGAAGCCGCGATTGCGGCTCGGAATCATGCGTGGGAACAACGCGAAACCGGGAACGGCGAGCAACCCTTCGTCTTACCGGGCGCCGGGACCGACGGACAACAGAACTCGGATGAAACCCAACAATTTACACTCCCTCCGCCGCCAGTCTCCACCGGGCAAACAGCCACCGCGGAAAGTAAGAATCAAATTCTGACAGGTTCCTGGTCAGATCCACTCGCCGAAATGTCCAAGGAAGAGCCCGACTTCGTTCCGCACTTCAAACCGATGGGTGCAATGGCCACTCAAGGCATGGTGAGTTTCGGCCCGGTCGAGCAACTCGCCGAACGACTGTCAGACCTGCCTGGTGGCGGCGGTGTCGGGGCTGCTTCGAAAGCGATGAACGGGGTGTTATATGCAGCAGGTCTGGTGTTCGAAGGCCTGGCGGGGTTCACCGATCTCGTCAGCCAATTCAGTGGTCCGATTGAAGCCATCGCCGATGCCGCCGATCTCCTGGATAAAGTGGATGAATTCACTCCTGACTTCTTGATCGAAGGCGCAGAGAAACTGTTGGGCGAAAATGGACTCGGCAGCATTAAAGAAGCGAAAGACGCTGCCAAGAAAGCTGGTAAAGTCGTAGAGACGCTCCTCAATCTGGGGAACCGAATTCAAGCCATCTTTGCCGCGCTCCACAAAGCGTCAATTGGCGAAGACTACAAACCTGATCCGGCTGGACTACCCATCGATGAATTGAAGCAGTTGGTTGGAGGTTGAAAGTCCGTTGTGCTGTCGACACACTCGCCAGAGTGTGGGAAATACACCGCATCCCCCCACGTTCTGGCGAACGTGGCTACTCGGGCCTTACGCGCACAGAAACCGGCATGTCTTCACAGGAAACCACGAAACCGTCTGACAGCCAGCCCCCCGCGGTTCCATCGACCTCGCTGGCCAACGGTCTGGCTGCCAAAGTGTTTGTCTCCATTGGCATCGTCTGTGTGACAGGTTGGATTCTGGGGGTCTATAGCGAGTTACTGCGCGGTCCAGGTTTGGCCAGTTCTCAAGCGGTCGTCGAAACGGATCCCGTTGTTGAACTCCTGGCCCTTCCCGTGACTGATGGAGCCTGGCAAATTCAGGGATTGGATTGGGACCTCGCTGTCTCACAAGCCTCAGAAGCCCAATTTCCCACTCGTTGGGCAACCGCGCCCCTGCCGACGACAGACATCAAATCCCGAGTCGATCTGCCGTTCGAGATGCTCGTGCGAGTCTGGAAGCCGGTCGTCCGTCGACTTGCAGGTGGCAAGGTCTACGAATTCGTACGTCCGACTTCACGCATCCAGCTATGGACGCTCGATCAGAATGGGACTGAGTTGCTGCACACCATTCGAGCCGGTGTGCTGGACGGAAAAGTGTGGCAACTGTATGAACTCAGGCCGCAGTCACCATCACCGGAAACAACGACCGGGCCCCACATCGAGAATTGGCCAGTTCCGCCGCCCAAAGTGAATCGAGTATGCCGTCGCTACGATCAGGAGCGGAGAATTTTGGCCGAACTGTGGGCTTTTGATATTCCACTCAGTGAACTCGTGTTAAACTGGGAAAAATCGGGTTGGCGTCCAGCGCGCCCCCTCTCCAATCTGATACCTTCACCAGACACTCCAAGCAAAACACCCTTGTTGAACTTCACCCTGGAAAATAACTCTCAACAGATATTGGTCCGGCTGGTGCGGTCGAGTCCCGGTGAACCGTCACTGGTGATCTTGACTCGCGCCAACGAAAAAATCTCCCCCCCAAAAAAATTGCCCTGAAATTGCCCTGACTGAGGAACGTGAATGACACCCTGGATGCGCATGTTACTGCCGGTCGGCTTTGGAATTGCGGCGGCGGTCATCAATTTTGTGGTCTTGAAGCAGTTGAATCAGCAGACGGAATTCGTCAGCGTGGGAGGCAAAGTGCCGCTCGCCCAGGGGACTCCGTTTGCTCCTGCGAATCTGACACCTCTGCCGGTCAGTGGCAATGTGGCCAAGCTGAACAAGGCTTGGATCCGCTGGGAGGATCGGGATACGATCTTCGGGCGGCCGGCGGGTCGAACTCTACACCGCGGCGAACTGGTCCTGCGGCAGGACGCTCAACCGGTGAAAGAATTGAAGCCGGGACCGGATGAAGATGCGATGGTGATTTCGCTGGGAACGGTGGAAGTCGAACCCAAGTTGCTGCTGATCGGCGAGAAAATCGGCTTCATCATTCGACAGGCTCGACCTGAGCCGGAGCAGCCGGTCGCGGATAAGGCGGCCCCAGTCAAATTTGTGCAGCCGAAGAAGCCGGACCCCCAAGATGTGGACATCAAGTATCTCGGGCCCTTCCGGTTGCTCAGCGTCGGCGACCGACTCAGCCGCAATGTGGGCGAGAGCAAGAAAGATAACCGCGGCGACGGGCGCACGGTGACCATCGCCATCAAGAAGATTCAAGGCCAGGAAAAGATCGATGAGAATGTCGAACGGCTCGTGCGTGCGTCGGCCAAATCGGGGAACCGCGGTGAGTCCGATCTCTTGAAACTCGTGCTGCATCGCAGTTCGCCGAAAACTGACGAGGAACCGGCAATCGATGAAGGCACGACGCCTGAGGAATCAAAGGAGAAGACCGAGACACCAACGGACGCGGCGGCAGAGTCGACTACTTCTGAGACTAAGAAGGAAGCCGGCGAAGAAAGTTCTACCAAGGATTCGACGGAAGCAGAGAAGTAGGACGCCAGAATAAACTGACCGGGTGAGCCCCGTCCCGTAAGGGCATTGGTATCTACACAACGCGATGCAGTCAAAAAATACTGGAAAAATGAAAGAAACTGTCCCCCTCGCCCTGGCCGAAAAAACGAACCGGGCGGGGAGAGGGGCAAGGGGTGAGGGGCACGATTTACTTGCGACTCACGTTCCTGAAATGACAACGACACACAACTTACCTGGGAAATACAAAGTCGAACGCCGCTCGGAGTGCCCCTCACCCCCAACCCCTCTCCCCGGAGTACCAGGGCGGGGGGAGCGATATTCTTTCAATTTTCGAGTGATTTGCGCGGGGTGGT